>NZ_DATILJ010000124.1:0-2893 GCF_035476535.1 Aquabacterium sp. | reverse complement strand
GCAGGTCCAGCGGCTCGCAGCGCGCAACCAGCGGGCGGATGGCCTCGACGCGGCGGCGAAAGCTCTGCCGGATCTCCGGGTCGACGATGCACAGACCGAAGTCTTCGGTCCAGCCCACGCGCAGCGTCGCCGGGTCGACGGCCGGCAGCGGCCAGCACGGCTCGGCGGGGTAGGACAGCGGGTCGCGTGCGTCGTGCCCGGTGCTCGCCGCCAGCTGCAGCGCCACGTCGGCCACGCTGCGCCCCATCGGCCCCAGCACCGAGATCACCGACCAGCCTAGCGGCCGGCAGTCGTTGGCCACCAGCCCGGGCGAAGGCCGCAAGCCGACCACGCCGCACAGCGCCGCCGGGATGCGCAGCGAGCCGCCGGTGTCGGAGCCGGTGGCGATCGGCAGCATGTCCAGCGCCAGCGCGGCGGCCGAACCGCCCGAGGAGCCGCCGGCGTTGAGCGCCGGATCGAAGGGGTTGCCGGTGGCGCCCCACACCGGGTTGCGGGTGTTGGCGCCGGCGCCCATGTCGGGCACGTTGGTCTTGGCCGTGACGATGGCGCCGGCGGCGCGGAGCCGCGCCACCAACGCGTTATCAGCGCGTGGCACGTTGCCGCGCAGCGCCACGTTGCCGTAGGTCGTCAGCAGGCCGGCGGTGTCCTGCAGATCCTTGACGCCCAGCGGCAGGCCATGCAGCAGGCCCAGCGGCTCGCCGCGTTGCACCTGCGCCTCGGCCGCGCGCGCGGCCTGGCGTGCGCGCTCGAAGTCGGTGGCGCAGATCGCGTTGATCGCGGGATTGAAGGCCTCGATGCGCGCGATGCAGGCCTCCAGCAGTTCCACCGGCGAAACCTGGCGGCTGCCGATCAGCCGGCGCAACTCGACCGCGGACTGTTCGACGAGGGCGGTCATCTCAGTTCTCCATGGCGCCGAAGCGCCACTCACGACGCATGAACCGATGCGGCCAAGCGCACGCCGCGGATCCGGCTCTGCCGGGCCGCTGGCGTGGCCCCCTGGAGGGGGAGAGGGCGAAGCCCGAGGGGGCATCGCCGAAGGCGCATCGGGGGTGGTTCACTTCAATCTGCCTTGATATGGGCTTGCTCGGCCACGGCGCGCATGCGCACGATCTCGGCGTTGAGCATGCCGGGCCAGTCGGCGATCACGCTGTAGGCCGGCTCGAAGCCGGCGGTCTTCATCTTGTCCAGCGTGTCGGGCTGGGCCATCAGCGCGGCCAGGGCCTTGTCGAGCCGCGTCCTGGCTTCGGCCGGCAGGCCGCGCGGGGCCACCAGCGCGAGCCAGGCCTTCAGCTCGAAGCCGGGGTAGCCGGATTCGGCCAGCGTCGGCACGTCGGGCAGCAGGCTGGAGCGTTTGGCGGTGGTCACCGCCAGCACCTTGATCTTGCCGCTCTTGAACTGCGGCGTGGCCGCCACCACGGTGTCGAAGGCGATGGGGATCTGCCCGCCCATCAGGTCGCTCATCAGCGGCGAGCTGCCCTTGTACGGGATGTGCGTCAGCTTCAGGCCGGCGGCGGCATTGAACATCTCGCCGGCAAAGTTCGATGTCGTGCCATTGCCGAAGCTGCCGTAGACGAACTTGTCCGGCTGGGCCTTCACGGCGGCCACCAGCGGCGCCACGGCTGAGGCCGGCACGGCCGGGTGCGTCAGCAGCGCCAGGGCCACCGAGCCGACCATGCCGATGGGCTCGAAGCCCTTGACCGGGTCATAGGTGAGCTTGGCGTTCAGCACCGGGTTCAGCGTGAAGGTGGAATTGGAGCTGATCAGCAAGGTGTAGCCGTCGGGCTTGGCATTGGCCACCGCCGCGGCGCCGATGGCCGTGCCGGCGCCGGGCTTGTTGTCGACCAGCACGGTCTGGCCCAACTGCTCCTCGAGCTTCTTGGCCAGGATGCGGGCCAGCACGTCGGCGGCGCCGCCGGGCGGGTAGGGCGCCACCAGCGTCAGCGGGCGTTCCGGAAAGCCGGCCGCGCCGGCGAGGCCGCAGGAGAGCAGGGCGCAGGCCAGCAGCGCACGACGCAGGCAGTGAACAGCAGTGGAGTTCATTGGGGGGCTTTCGGTGCAGATGGGGGGACGATGGGGCGGCCGTGGCGTCATGCCGGGTCATGCCGTGTCATGCCAACGGGCGCAGGCGGGCCGGTGACAGCGCTGCCGGCTCGACACCGTGCTGGCGCAATTCATCGGGCAGGGCCACGCCGCGCAGCAGCGCGTCGGCCAGCGCGCTGGCGCCGGCCGCGCTTTGAATGCCGTAGCCGCCCTGGCCGGCCAGCCAGAAGAAGCCGGGGCAGGCGGTGTCCCAGCCGATGACCATCTCACCGTCGGCCACGAAGGAGCGCAGGCCTGCCCAGGTGCTTTCCGGACGACGGATCTGCAGCGTGGTGACGGTTTCGATCTGGTGGATGCCCATCGCCACGTCCAGTGCTTCGGGTTGCACATCGTGCGCGAAGGTGGGATCGGCATTGGCCGGCGAGCCGAGCAGGCGGCCGGCATCGGGCTTGAAGTAGTAGCTCTCGTCGACACCGATCACCGCCGGCCAGGCCGACACGTCGACGCCCGATGGCGCCTTGAAGGTGAAGGCCGAGCGGCGGCGCGGCTCCAGGCCGACGGACGCCGCGCCGAACAGCGCCGCCAGTTCGTCGGCCCAGGCGCCCGCGGCATTGACGATGGTGCCGGCGCGCAGGGCTTCGCCTTCGGCCAGCTCCAGTTCCCAGCGCGCGCCGGAACGCGTGGCACGCTGGATCTCCACGCCGAGTTGCAGTTCGCCACCCAAGCGGCGCAGGCCGCGCAGAAAGCCCTGGTGCAGCGCATGCACGTCGATGTCCTGCGCATCGCGCTCGAACAGTGCGCCATGCACCTGTTCCGGCCGCAGGCAGCCGACGCGGGCCAGCGCGGCATCGGC
>NZ_DATILJ010000123.1:0-17737 GCF_035476535.1 Aquabacterium sp. | reverse complement strand
GGCCGGCTTCAGCGCGCGCAACGAGGGCGCCTCGGGCATCGTCTTCACCGCCGACGTGATCGACCGGGCCACCTTGGCCAAGGTCGTCGCCGAGAGCATCCCCGTCAACGCCGGTTCGGTCGACATGCTGCACCAGCTGGGCCAAGCCACCCTTGGAAAGCACGCGGGCCACCGTGTCTGGCTGCGCATCAACCCCGGCTTCGGCCATGGCCACAGCAACAAGACCAACACCGGCGGCGAGCACAGCAAGCACGGCATCTGGCACGCCGACCTGCCCGCCGCGCTGGCGGCGGTGCGCCAGCATGGGCTGAAGCTGGTCGGCCTGCACATGCACATCGGCTCCGGCGTCGATTACCACCACCTGCAACAGGTCTGCGATGCGATGGTGCAGCTGGTCGCGCGGGTGGACCTGCCGATCGAGGCCATCTCGGCCGGCGGTGGCCTGTCGATCCCGTACCGCGAAGGCGAGCCACGCATCGACACCGCGCATTACCACGCGCTGTGGCATGCCGCACGCCAGCGCATCGCCCAGGCGCGCGGCCATGCCATCCGCCTGGAGATCGAGCCCGGCCGCTATCTGGTCGCCGAATCCGGCGTGCTGCTGGCCGAAGTGCGCGCCACCAAGACCATGGGCTCGCGCTTCTTCGCGCTGGCCGATGCCGGCTTCAACGATCTGGCGCGGCCGGCGATGTACGGCAGCCACCATGAGATCAGCGTGCTGCCGCATGACGACACGCCGCGCGAAACCCTTGCCACGGTGGTCGCCGGCCCGCTGTGCGAATCGGGCGATGTGTTCACGCAGGGCGAAGGCGGCGTGGTGCTGTCGCGCGAGTTGCCGCGTGCGCAGGTCGGCGACCTGCTGGTGTTCCACGACGCCGGTGCGTATGGCGCATCGATGTCCAGCAACTACAACAGCCGGCCGCTGACGGCCGAGGTGCTGGTCGATGGCGACCGGACTCGGCTGATCCGCCGGCGGCAGACTGTCGGCGAGCTGCTTGCGTTGGAGTCCGGCCCAGCGGACGATTGACGCCGCCGGCTCACACGGTGGCACAGCGGGGGGCGCCCTCCATCGTTCAGGGGATGCGGCCCGCACACGGTGGCGCGCAAGGTGATGGCGGTCACATCGGTGGCCTGCGCCGCGCACTACCCTCGCCCCCCTCATGTTCAGCCTGTTCGAAAAACTCGTCGATCCCTACCCGGCCGACACACCACCGACGCCGCCCAAGGGTTTCTTCCCCTTTCTGTGGGCCAGCACCTGGGGGCTGCGGCGCTACATCGTCGCGATGATGCTGTTCACCGCGGCCATCGGCGTGTTCGAAGCGCTGCTGTACGCGATGCTCGGCAACATCGTCGACTGGCTGAGCCGTGTCTCGCCGCAGCGGCTGTGGGCCGACGAGCGCACGCGGCTGCTGCTGCTGGCCGGTGTGCTGGTCGGCAGCATGGGGTTGGTGGCGCTGCAGTCGCTGTTCAAGCAGCAGGCGCTGGCCGGCAATTTCCCGATGCGGCTGCGCTGGAACTTCCACCGGCTGATGCTCGGCCAGAGCATGGGCTTCTACCAGGACGAGTTCGCCGGCCGCGTCGCCGCCAAGGTGATGCAGACCGCGCTGGCGGTGCGCGACACCTGGATGATCGTCTGCGACATCCTGGTCTTCATCGTCATCTACTTCGTCACGCTGGTCGCCGTGGTCGGCGGCTTCCACAGCTGGATGCTGATGCCGCTGCTGGGCTGGCTGGGGCTGTACCTGCTGACCTTGCACCACTTCGTGCCCCGGCTCGCACGGGTGGCCCAGGCGCAGGCCGATGCCCGCTCGCTGATGACCGGGCGCATCACCGATGCCTACACCAACATCGCCACGGTCAAGCTGTTCGCGCATGCCCAGCGCGAGGCCGGGCATGCACGCTCGGCGATGCAGGAGTTCCTGGGCACGGTGCAGGTGCAGATGCGCCTGGTCACCGGCTTCGAGATCGTGATCCACGGCCTGAGCATGGCGCTGACGCTGGGCACCGCCGGCATGGCGCTGTGGCTGTGGACGCAGGGCCAGGTGGGCATCGGCGCGGTGGCGGCGGCCACCGCGATGGCGCTGCGCCTGAACGGCATCTCGCACTGGATCATGTGGGAGATGGCAATGCTGTTCGAGCACATCGGCACGGTGCAGGATGGCATCACGACGCTTGCACGGCCGCAACTGGTGGTCGATGCGCCGGATGCCAAGGCGTTGAAGGTCAGCCGTGGCGAGATCCGCTTCGAGAACGTCAATTTCTCGTACGGCGGCGACAGGCCGGTGATCCAGCAGCTGAACCTGCACATCCGGCCCGGCGAGAAGATCGGCCTGGTCGGGCGTTCGGGTGCCGGCAAGAGCACGGTGGTGAACCTGATCCTGCGCTTCCATAACATCGAATCGGGGCGGCTCCTGGTCGACGGGCAGGACATCGCGCACGTCACGCAGGACAGCCTGCGGGCGCAGGTCGGCATGGTGACGCAGGACACCTCGCTGCTGCACCGCTCGGTGCGCGACAACATCCTCTACGGCCGGCCCGATGCGACTGACGCGCAGATGCTCGCCGCCGCGCAGCGCGCCGAGGCGCATGACTTCATCGAGGTCCTGTCCGATCCCAACGGGCGCCACGGCTACGACGCGCAGGTCGGCGAACGCGGCGTCAAGCTCTCTGGCGGCCAGCGCCAGCGCATTGCCATTGCACGGGTGATGCTGAAGGACGCGCCGATCCTGCTGCTCGACGAAGCCACCAGCGCACTGGACAGCGAAGTCGAGGCCGCGATCCAGGCCAGCCTGTACCGGCTGATGGAAGGCAAGACCGTGGTGGCCATTGCCCACCGCCTGTCGACCATCGCCGCGATGGACCGGCTGATCGTGATGGACAAGGGCCGCATCGTCGAAGAAGGCGACCACCGCAGCCTGCTGGCGCAGGGCGGCCTGTATGCGCGGCTGTGGGCGCACCAGAGCGGCGGGTTCCTCGGCGAAGAGGCGGACGACGAAGCAGTTGCCGCCGCATGAAACCCGTGCCCTGGGGCGCGGCCGCCGCCGCCCGGCGGCGGGCCAAGGTCAGCAGCCGCCGATCTTGAACTCGACCCGACGATCCAGCGAATCGCTGGCATCGTCGGTGCCGGTGCCGATCAGGTTTTCGCGGAAGCCCACGCCGCTGGCCTTCATGCGGCCGACCAGCATCGGCGATTCACTTTCCAGCTTGCGCTGGATCGATGCAGCGCGCTGGGCCGAGAGTTTGTCGTTGTAGGCCTCCGAGCCGGTGCGGCTGGTGTGGCCGACGACTTCCATGCAGACCTTGGTGTTGGCCGCCTGGCGAGCGATCTGGCGCAACCACACGGCGTAGGGGCCGCTGATCTTGGTGTCGGACCAGAAATCGGTGCTGCCCGGGTTGAAGAGGAACTTCACGCCTAGCGCCTTCGAGGCCAGGCCCAGCGCCACCACCTTGCCGAAGGCGGCTTCGGCTTCACCCACGTTGCCGAGCTTCCAGTTCGTCAGGTAGACGCCGTTGAGCGAGCGCATCTGCTCGCCGGCCGGCGTGGCCAGCGCGTCGCGGTACAGGCCCAGCGCATCCTGGTAGCGCTCGGCGTTGTACAGCGCTGTCGCTTCCTGGATCATCGCGGTGGCCGCCACCCGCTCCAGATAGGCGCTATCGGCCGGCTCGCCGGGCGCCATCTGGCCGGTGCGCAGGTAACCTTCGACGACACGGTCCTTCAGCAGCAGCACCGGGGTGTCGCGGTAGTAGGCCGTGGGCGTGGTGTCGAACTTTTCGTCGCGCGCACGCGACGAGGCCTGCGCCGCGACCTTGCCGGTCTTCAGTTCGGCCAGTGCGAGGTGGATCTGGAACACGTCCCGCGCCGCCTCCAGCCGCGTGATGGTGCCGACCACGATGTACTGCGCACGGCCCAGGCTGGCCTGCGCGAAGGGCAGCACCTCGAGCAGCGGCTGCAGCGCCAGGCGCTCGTTGACCTTCTGATCGAGCAGCCGTGTCAGCGCGGTCTGCTGGCCCGACGCGGCATCGAGCGAGGGGTCCATCATCACCGGCCGCTTGACCGGCTTCTCGAAACGCGAGAGCAGGCTTTCCGGCGGCTTGATCTGGGCCGCCAGGCTGTCGGTGGCCAGCGCGATGGCCTGGTCCAGCGACACCGCTTCGACGCTCTCACGCGCCACCGGCGCCGGTGGCGCGGTCTTGCAACCGCTCACCACGGCCACCAGCAAGACCAGCAGCGAGCCCATCCAGGCGCGTCGTTGCCGCGGCAGACCCCACATCCGCATGCTCATTTTCCGCACTCCTCTTGAAGAATGCGCCGGTCGGACGCCGTCAAGGCCTCGCCGATCGAGACGCGTTGGATGATGTCCGCACAGCGGGCATTCGACGGAATTCTAGGCGAGGTGGTGGGCGTGGCCGACGCTGCGGGCTCCACCCGTTTGGGTAGCCGCGGGACGGCAACCACGGGGGGCCGGGCCACGGGCTTGCTGGCTGCAGCGGTGGGTAGTGGCTTGGCCGGCACGACGGCCGCCGTGCTGGCGGGGCTTTGCGGAAGGCGTGGGGCCGGCGGCAAAGCGGAGGCCGAGGCCGCCGGCGCACCTGGCGCCGGCCGGTCGATCACCGGCCCCGGCGCCGCCGAGGCGGCGACCGGCGGCTTGGGCGTCGGCGCGCTGGCCACTGGCGCCTGCACACTGGCTGCCGGCGCGGATTCGCTGGCCGCTGGCGCCTGCACGCTCGCCGCGCGCGCCGGTGCACTGGCCGCGGGCTCGGTGGCACTCGATGCGGGCACGATCTGCGGCACCGGGGCCGGTTCTGCGGCCGGTACGGCCGCCGGCTCGGTTGCGGGCGGATCGCTCACGACCGCCTCGTCGCGGCTGGTGGCGGTGAATCGCCACAGGCCAATCAACAGCAACAGCAAAGCCACGCTCGCCAGCGCCAGCAGACCCCAGGTCGGCCGGAAGCGCGGCCGGCTCACCGCCGGCATCGGCAGTTTCTCGGGCAGTTTCTCGGGCGGCTTCTCGGGCAGCTGGTTGGCCAGCGGCGCCGGCTGGCTGCGCGTGATCGGCCGTGTCCAGGGCTCGGCATCCGGTGCCACGCGCGAGGGCAGCACGATGCGGCCGGAGTCCTGCGAGACCTCGATGTCGATCAGCCGGCGCAGCTCGCCAATCGTCTGCGGCCGGCCTTCAGGCCGCACCACCAGCATGCGGTCGACGCCGCGCAGCAGCTTGTCGCTGTAGCGGCCGGCGCAGCGCTCGGCCAGCGGCTGGTAGTCGTCGGCCACCAGGCGCGTGACCGAGGCCCGCGGCACCGTGCCGGTGATCGCGAAGTGCAGCACCGCGCCGAGGGCATAGATGTCGGTCCACGGGCCCTGGCCGATGCCGGGCATGTCGCCGTACTGCTCGATCGGTGCATAGCCCGGCTTGAGAATCACCGTGACGGCCTTGGTCATGTCGCCGATCACCCGCCGTGCCGCGCCGAAGTCCAGCAGCAGCGGGCGACCCTCGTCGACCAGCAGCACGTTGTCGGGCGCGATGTCACGGTGGTAGCACGAGGCGTCGTGCATGTACTCCAGCGCGGCCAGCAACGGCTGCAGCAGGTCGCGCAGCCAGCGTTCGTCGGGCGCCTTGTCGCTGCTGGTCAGCGCCTGCTTCAGCGTGATGCCTTCGTAGAACGGCATCACCATGTAGGCGGTACCGTTGGCCTGCCAGAAGCGGTGCACCTTGACCAGCGACGGGTGGTCGAAGCTGGCCAGCAGCTTGGCCTCGTTGATGAAGCTGCGCAGGCCGGCATCGAAGGACTCGGCATGGCGCTCGGACTTCACCTGCACCTGCGTGCCGCGTGCGCGCCAGGCCAGCGAGGCCGGAAAGTATTCCTTGATCGCCAGCCGGCGCTGCAGCGAATGGTCCCAGGCCAGGTAGACGATGCCGAAGCCGCCCTCGCCGAGCACGCCGCTGATCTCGTATTCGTCCAGGCGCAGGCCCACCGCCAGCTTGTTGCCGGCGACGAGGGGCGACGATGCGTCGAGATCGACGTCGGGCTGGATGGACGAGGGCGCGAAAGCGGGCCGTGCGTCGTCGTCGTCGGGTGGCCGAATGGCGTTCATCGGCTCGCGGGGCTGCACATGCCGCAAGTGTCGCGCAGTTTGTTCACCGGCTCGACCCACCGACTGCGTGGGCTGGGCTTCGGCGTCAGTGCAGGCTCACTCCTGCAATCCGCAGCCGCGCAGGATCAGGCTGACCACGTGGTCGGTGGCGCGCCGGTGGTCGCGGGCGCTCAATTCAGTGCGGCCCAGAACGGCGCGCACCTGCACGTCGAAATCGGCATAGGTCTGCGTCGCGGCCCAGATCGTGAAGAACAAGTGCGTGGCATCCACCGGCGCCATGCGGCCCTGCGCGACCCAGCCATCGATCACCGCGGCCTTGCGTCGCACCATCGTGCGCAGCTCGGTGCGCATCAGCTCGCCCAGCACCGCGGCGCCGTGCAGCAGCTCGTTGGCGAACACGCGCGACGCGTCCGGCCGCTCGCGCGACATCTGCATCTTGGCGCGGATGTAGTGTTCCAGTGCCTCGCGCGGATCGGCGCTGGCCACCAGGCCGTCCATCGGCACCAGCCAGTCGTGCAGCGTGCGGGCCAGCACGGCCGAATACAGGTCCTGCTTGTTGCCGAAGTAGTAGTGCAGGTTGGCCTTGGGCAGGCCGGCTTCGTCGGCGATCTCGGCCATCGTCGCGCCATTGAAGCCGGCGCGGGCGAACACCCGCTCCCCCGCGCCCAGGATCAGCAACTCATTGGCCTGGCGGATCTGCCCTTTGGCGCCGTTGTCGGACTCGTCAGTAGCTTCCGTCTCCGCCGCTCGAGGCGGCCGAGACGCCTTCAGGCGTCCGGCCGCCGTTCCAGCGGACGCCGTCGATCCGGCTCTGCCGGTCGACTGGCGTCGCCCCCCTGGGGGGGAGGCGGCCGCAGGCCGCTCCGGGAGGGGGCCAAATCCCTGGGGGGGGCTCACTTCTGCGCGGCTTCCCAGACCACGTGGCTCATTGCCGCCTTGCCCGGATCCTTCTTGATCACCGGCGAGCTGCCACCGGCCAGCAAGACCTTCACGGTGCGCTCATACGCGGCAGGCTCCAGGTAGCCGATCTTCTTGGTGCCGGCAGTGCCGATCAGCGTCGCGATGTTCTTCATCTGACGGATCTGCACCGGCAGCGTCGCGCTGCCCGACGGGTCGGCGGCAACGACGATCTTGGCCGCTTCCTCGGGGTTCTTCACCGCGTCGTTCCAGCCTTTGAAGGTGGCCTTCAGGAATTTCGCCATGCGCGCGACGAAGGCCGGATCCTTCAGCTTGCCCTCCAGCACATACAGGCCGTCTTCCAGCGACGCGACGCCTTCCTTCTCGTAGAAGAAGGTCACCAGGTCGGCCTCCTTGACGCCGGCGTCCACCACCTGCCAGTACTCGTTGTAGATCATCGTCGAGATGCAGGCGGCCTGGTTCTGCAGCAGCGGGTCGACATTGAAGCCCTGCTTGAGCACCTTGACATCGACATCGGGCTTCAGGCCCAGCTTGGCCATCCAATTCAGGAACGGGTATTCATTGCCGCCGAACCACACGCCCAGCGTCTTGCCCTTGAAGTCCTTGGGGCTGGAGACACCACTGGCCTTCTTGCAGGTCAGCATCAGGCCGGACTTGTCGAAGATCTGCGCAATGTTGACCAGCGGCACGCCGGCTTCGCGCGCGGCCAGTGCATCGGGCATCCAGTTGACGATGGCGTCGGCCTGGTTGCCGGCCAGCACCTGCACCGGCGACACATCGGGGCCGCCCGGCTTGATCGTCACATCCAGGCCCTCAGCCTTGTAGTAGCCCTTGGCGGCGGCCACGTAATAGCCGGCGAACTGGGCTTGCGGCACCCACTTCATCTGCACCGTCAGTTTGTCCGCGGCGTGGGCACCAACGCTGCCGGCTGCTGCGGCGGCGACCAGCGCAAGCTGGATCGAGAGTTTCTTCATCATCACGGGCTGCTCCTGTGGGTGGGTTGTGGGGCAAGGCTCGGGTCGGCGCCCGGCGTTGGAAAGAGTTGCATCATGCCGTGGCGCGGATGGACGGGTGCCAGAACGCGATGCGCCGCTCCAGTTGCACCAGCAGCGCATAGGCCACCGAACCGGTGACGGCCGCGACGACGATGGCGCCCCAGACCAGGGCCATGTTCATGCGCGCGGCCTCGGTGCTGATGCGAAATCCCAGGCCTACCGTCGGCGAGCCGAAGAACTCGGCGACGATCGCGCCGATCAATGCCAGCGTGGCATTGACCTTCAGCGCATTGAAGATGAACGGCATCGCGGTGGGCAGGCGCAGGTCCAGCAGCGTGCGGCTGTAGCTGGCGGCATAGGTCTGCATCAACTCGCGTTCGAGCTTGCCCGCGGCCTGCAGCCCGGCCAGCGTCGACACCAGCATCGGGAAGAAGGTCATCAGCACCACGACCGCGGCCTTGCTGGGCCAGTCGAAGCCGAACCACATCACCGCGATCGGCGCCACCGCCACCAGCGGCACGGTGCTGGTCAGCGAGGCCAGCGGCAGCAGCCCGCGCTGCAGGAAGGGCGCGCGGTCGATCGCGATGCCGACACCGAAGCCCAGCGCGCAGCCCAGCAGCCAGCCGACCAGCACCGCCTTCAGCACCGTCTGCACGAAGTCACCGCCCAGCACCTCCCAGCGATCGACCAGCGATTGCAGGATCAGCGCCGGTGCCGGCAGCAATACGCGTGGCACATCGAACAGCGTGACGCCGACCTGCCAGAAGTAAACAACCCACAGCCCGAACAGCGCGGCGGTGACGGTGCCCAGCACGCGGTGACCGTCGAGCGCGGCGACCTGCTGCACGCTGAAGCCGGCCAGCAGCACCGTGAACCACAGGCCGGCGATCAGCCCGGCCGATGCGCCGCCCTCCGGCGCGGACTCGGGCACCAACCCCCACAACATGCCGGCGGCGGCCAGCGCAAGGGCCAGCGCGCCGAACACCCGGGCCGGCACGCCGGCACGGCGGGCGGCCCTCATGCCAGCCTCCGCGAGCGCAGCACCAGCCGTTCGATGCCGGCCACCGCCATCGTCAGCCCCAGCCCCAGCAGCGCCGACATCACCAGCGCCGACCAGATGCCGACAGTATTGCCGTAGTACGAGCCGGTCAGCAGCCTGGCGCCCAGGCCGGCCTGCGCGCCGGTGGGCAGCTCGGCCACCATCGCGCCGACCAGGCCGGCAGCAATCGCCACCCGCAGCGAGGGGAACAGGAAGGGCAGCGCCGATGGCAGGCGCAGCAACCAGAAGGCCTGGTTGCGGCTGGCCGCGTAGGTGTGCATCAGCTCAGTCTCGATGCGCTGCGGTGCCCGCAGGCCCTGCACCATCGCCACCGTCACCGGGAAGAAGCACAGGTACATCGCGATCGTCGCTTTCGGCGCCACGCCGCTGAAGCCCAGGCTGCCCAGGATCACCAGCACGATGGGCGCAATGGCCAGCACCGGCACGGTCTGCGACGCGACGATCCACGGCAGCAGCGCCCGGTCCAGCGTGCGTGAATGCACGATGGCGGCGGCCAGCGCCACACCCAGCAAGGTGCCCAGCACGAAGCCGACCAGCGTGGACTGTGCCGTGACCGCCACGTGGTACAGCAGGTTGCGCGGCGAATCCAGCGGCCAGTCGGCCACGCTGCGCCACAGGTCGATCAGCACCTGGTGGGGCGACGGCAGCACCGGGCGCTGCATGTTCAAGGTGGCGGCGATCAGCTCGGCTGTGCTGTACGGGCCCTTGGGCGCCAGCACGCGCTCGATGGCACCCGCCGAGTTCAGGCCGACCGCGCCGACGTACCACAGCAGCAGCACGACAGCCAGCACCGTGGCCACCGGCATCACGCGTTGGCGCGGATCAGACGTCATCGGCACCGTGGCCGACGGCCAAGCCTTCGCGCACTTCATGCGCCAGCGCCATGAACTCCGGCGTGTCGCGCAGGCCCAGGTGGCGTTCATCCGGCAGCGTCGAGTTGATGACCTTCAGGATGCGGCCCGGCCGCGGCGACATCACGACGATGCGCGTCGACAGGTACACCGCTTCGGCGATCGAGTGCGTGACGAACACGACGGTGCGGCGCTCACGCTGCCACAGCTGCTGCAATTGCTCGTTGAGCCGGTCGCGCGTGATCTCGTCGAGCGCACCGAAGGGCTCGTCCATCATCAGCAACTTGGGCTCGAAACCCAGCGCGCGCGCAATCGACACCCGCTGCTGCATGCCGCCCGACAACTGCCACGGGTACTTGCGCTCGAAGCCGCCGAGGCCCACACGCGCCAGCTGCTCCATCGCCACCGCCTGGCATTGCGCCTTGGCGCGGCCCTGGATCTGCAGCGGCAGCATCACATTGGCCAGCACCGTGCGCCACGGGAACAGCGCCGGCGACTGGAACACATAGCCGTAGGCGCGCGCCAGCCGGGCCTCGCGCGGGCTCATGCCGTTGACGCGCACCTCGCCGCCGGTGATCGGCTCCAGGTCGGCGATCACGCGCAGCAAGGTGGTCTTGCCGCAGCCCGACGGGCCGATCAGCGAGATGAACTCGCCCGGCGCGATGTCCAGGTCCACCTCTTGCAGGGCATGCACCGGCGCATCGGCAGATGGGTAGACCACGCTGGCGCGGCGCACGGCCACCGTCAACTCGGCGGGCATGGCAGATCCGGCAGCGGCACGGGGCAGGCCTGGCAGCCTTTCTGGAGCGTTCATCGACAAGGAGTGGGAGGCGCCTGACGCGCCGGACCTGACCAAATGGTCAGTTTATTGTCACCCACGAAGCCAGATTTGTGCCATGCACTGCACGGCGATTCGGCTCGGGATCTACCCCAGGATCTACACCATGCGGGTGCAGCATGCACCGCCAACGGTCACCCGGCGTCAGGCCACCAACCGGCGGCACGCAAATCGCGCTCGGCCTGCGCGGCGTTGCTGAACTGCAGCGCCTGCCAGCCGGCGGCACGGGCGGCGGCGACGTTCGGCGGGTGGTCGTCCAGGAACACCAACTCATCCGGCCGGGCGCCGAAATGCGTCGCGGCATGCTCGAAGATCGCCGGATCGGGCTTCACCAGCTGCACCCGACCGGAATACACGCCGCTGGTGAAGCGGCCGAGGAAGGCGTGGCTGCGGTCCAGGTGGTCCGCATACGGGATCGGCATGTTCGACAGGTAGTGCAGCGGCGTGCCGGCCGCATGCAGCCGTTCGAGCAGGTTCACGCTGGCCGCGATGGGCTGCAATTCGTCGGCCACCGCGTCGATCACCGCCATCACGTCGGCGGCTTGCAGGCCGGTGCGGCGCGCAATCTGCTCGGACAAGGCCGGCGGCTCGACGACCCCGCGGTCGAACTCGCCCCAGTCGCCGCCATAGCCCTGGAAGATCTGCTGCACCCAGTGCGCGGCCTGCTCATCGTCAGCAGCATGCCGCGGCAACGCGCGCTTGAGCAAGTCGGCCGGCCGCCACTGGAACAGCACGCCGCCGAAATCGAAGACGACTCTCATGCGCTGCCCAATCGCTTCAGCAGGCCGGCGGTCGAGCCGTCGAGGCCTGTCGTGTCGCCGCTGGCCAGGCGCGGCAGCAGATCGCTGCACAAGGCCTTGCCGAGTTCGACGCCCCATTGGTCGAAGCTGTTGAGGCCCCAGATCGCCCCGCTGGTGAACACGCGGTGTTCGTACAGCGCGATCAAGGCGCCCAGCGCACGCGGGGTCAGCTGGTCCAGCAACAGCGTGGTGCTGGGCCGGTTGCCGGGAAAACTGCGGTGGCGGGCCAGGGTCAGCGGGTCCAGCGTGGCCGACGCCGTAGGCGCCTTCTCGCCCCGCGCGACCTCGGCGGTCTTCCCCAGCATCAGCGCCTGGCTCTGGGCCAGGCAGTTGGCCAGGGCCTTGGTGTGCAGATCCTGATGGGTGTGCGTCGGGCGCTTGACCGCGATGAACTCCACCGGAATCACGTCCGTGCCCTGGTGCAGCATCTGGAAATAGGCATGCTGGCCATTGGTGCCCGGCTCGCCCCACACCACCGGGCTGCTGCCATGGGGCAAGGGCTGGCCGGCCAGGTCGACGCACTTGCCGTTGGATTCCATCTCCAGCTGCTGCAGGTAGGCCGGCAGGCGCTTCAGGCCCTGGTGGTAGGGCGCCACCGAGCGGCTCGTGAAGTGGTGGAAGTTGCGGTACCAGACATCGAGCAGGCCCAGCTGCGCGGGCAGATTGCTTTCCAATGGCGCATCGGCGAAGTGCCGGTCCATCGCATGCGCACCGGCCAGCAACGCGCGGAAGTGCTCGGCCCCGACGGCGATGGCTATCGGCAGCCCGATCGCGCTCCACAGCGAGTAGCGGCCGCCGACCCAGTCCCAGAAGCCGAAGGTGGTGTGGATGCCGAACTCGGCCGCGGCCTTCAGGTTGGTCGTCGCGCCGACGAAGTGGCGTGCGATGTCCGTGCCACCCTGGGCCAGGAACCATTGCCGCGCGACAGCCGCGTTGGCCATCGTCTCCTGCGTCGTGAAGGTCTTGCTGGCGATGATGAACAGCGTCTTGCGCGCATCCAGGTGCCGCAGCACCGGTGTGATGTCGTGGCCATCGACATTGCTGACGAAGTGGCTGCGGATCGCCGGATGCTGCCAGGCGTCGAGCGCCGGCACCACCATCTGCGGGCCCAAGTCGGAGCCGCCGATGCCGATGTTGACGACGTCGGTGATGCTGCTCGCCGCCGTGTCACGCACCTGTTCGGAGAAGGCCAGCATGCGATCCAGCACCTCATGCACGTCGTCGCTGAACAGGCCCAGGCCCTTCGGGGCGCGCAAGGCGGTGTGCAGCACCGCGCGGCCTTCGGTGCTGTTGATCGGCTCGCCGGCGAACATCGCGTCGCGCCGCGCTTCCAGTCCGCATTCCCGCGCAAGCTCGATCAGCAGCCTGCGGGTGACCAGGTCCCAGCGGTTCTTCGACAAGTCGGCGAAGACCTCGGGCGCCTGCAGCGCAAAAGCCTCGAAGCGCCCAGCGTCGCGCGCGAAGGCCTCGCGCAGGTCGAAGTCCCGGCCATGGGCTTCGTAGTGGCCGCGCAGAGCGCTCCAGGCGACGGTCGTGTCGCAACGGGTGAAGGCGCTCATGACTGCAGCGTCCGGATCATCGCGTCGAGCTTGACCGCATCAGCGGCAAAGGCGCGAATGCCCTCGGCCAGCTTCTCGGTGGCCATCGCATCGTCGTTCAGCGCGTAGCGGAAGCCGGCTTCGTCGTAGCTCACGGGCTGCAAGTCGGCATCCTGCGGCGAAGGGGCGCCGAGCCGGCGCTGCACGGGCTCGGTGCTGGCCTGCAAAGTACTCAGCAGCTCGGGGCTGATGGTCAGCAGGTCGCAGCCGGCCAGCGCGATGATCTGGCCGACGTTGCGGAAGCTCGCGCCCATCACCTCGGTGCGGATGCCGAAGCGCTTGTAATGCCGGTGGATGCGCTCGACCGAGCGCACGCCAGGGTCGTTTGGCCCGGCTTGGAGCCCTTCGTCCCAGGCCGCGCCGGCGTTCTTCTTGTGCCAGTCGTAGATGCGGCCGACAAAGGGCGAGATCAGCTGCACACCGGCCTCGCCGCAGGCCACCGCCTGGCAGAACGCAAACAACAGCGTCAGGTTGCAATGAATGCCCTCCTGTTCCAGGTGGCGCGCCGCCGCAATGCCTTCCCAGGTGGCCGCCACCTTGATCAGCACGCGCTCACGCGGCACGCCGGCGGCTTCGTACAGGCCGATCAGCCGGTGGGCGCGGGCGATGGTGGCGGGCGCGTCGAAGGACAAGCGGGCGTCCACCTCGGTCGACACCCGGCCGGGCACCACCTGCAGGATCTCCAGCCCGAAGCGCACCAGCACTTCGTCGACGATGGCCTCCAGCGGCTTGCGGCGGTGGGCCGAGACGGTGTCGGCCAGCAAGGGCGCGTAGTCGGGTTGCTGCACTGCCTTCAGGATCAGCGACGGGTTGGTGGTCGCGTCGCGCGGCGCGAACTGCGCCAGCTGCTTGAAGTTGCCGGTGTCGGCCACCACGGTGGTGAAGGCCTTGAGTTGGTCGAGCTGGTTCATCGCGGGTGGTGCTGAAAGCGGCAGAACCCGAATTAGACCGCGATCGGCGGCAACGCGGTTTCGGGTTGGTTACGAAGCCGGGCGCGGCAGTGCATGCGCCGCGCCTGTGTGCATCCACAATCCGCGCATGCAAGCTTTCAGCGCCTGCGGCGCGTTCGTCAAGCGGGTTCTGGCAGGCTTGCTGTGGCTGGCCACCGGCTCCGCGCTGGCGGCCACGCTGGTGGTCGGACCGCCAGGCCAGGGTCCCAGCTTCGCGCAGGCGGTGAAACAGGCCCGCGATGGCGACACGATCGAGGTGCTGCCGGGTGACTACCGCGGCGACGTCACGGCCATCGACCAGCGCAAGCTGAGCATCCGCGGCCGCGGCCAGCGGCCGGTGTTCCTGGCCGACGGACGACATGCCGAGGGCAAAGCCATCTGGATCATCCGCGACGGCGACATCACGATCGAGAACATCGAGTTCCGCGGCGCCCGCGTGCCCGATCGCAACGGCGCCGGCCTGCGCTTCGAGAAGGGCCGGCTGACCGTGCGCCACTGCGCCTTCTTCGACAACGAGAACGGCATCCTCACCGCGAACTTCGCCGATGCCGAACTGCGCGTCGAAGACAGCGTGTTCGGCCAGGCTCCCCGCAACCGCGATGCGCTGCACCACCTGCTCTACGTGGGCCGCATCGGCCGTCTCAGCGTCACTGGCAGCCGATTTCACGACGGCTACTTTGCGCACCTGATCAAGTCGCGGGCCCGTGAGTCGTTCATCGCGTACAACCTGCTGGCCGATGGTCCGAACGGCCATGCGGCCTACGAAGTCGATCTGCCCAACGGCGGCGAGGCGAAGCTCATCGGCAACGTCATCTGGCAGAGCGCCAACACCAGCAACCTGGTCGGCATCTCCTATGGCGCGGAGGGTCAGCCCTGGCCGACCAACGCGCTGTACCTGGCCCACAACACGCTGATCAGCGACGCCACGGGCGCGCGCTTCGTGCGTGTCTGGGACGACAAGCTGCCAGCGGGGACGCCGGTGCATGCCGTCAACAACCTGAGCGTCGGCATCGGCGTGCTGAGCCTGGGCACAGCGGGACACTTCGACGGCAACTATCCGGCGCTGGCCGGCATGCTGGTGGACATCGAAGGCCTGGCCTTCGCACTGGCGCCCGGCTCGCTGCTGCGCGGCCGCGGCGTGAACCCTCGGCTGGCCGGCGGGCCCGACCTGTCGCCCCACGCGGAGTTCAAGCTACCGGTGGGCACGCAGCCGCTGGCGGCGCCGGCGCAATGGACCCCGGGTGCCTTCCAGCGTTGACCGGAGAAAGAAACTCGGGCATCATGAAAGCTGTAACCCGGTTACAGCTTCGGCTCCTTTCCCATGGCGTTTGATCTCGTTTTCTTCGGCGGCACCGGCGACCTCACCTGGCGCAAGCTGATGCCAGCCTTGTTCCAGGCCTTCCGCCACGGCAAGCTGCCGCCCGGCGGCCGCATCCTCGCGGTGGCGCGCGACGAGCGCAGCGACGGGGACTACCGCAACTTCATCAAGGAGCGCTTCGTCGAGGTGGAAAGTGCCAAGCGGCCGAGCGACGAAGAGTTCGCGCGCTTCGCCGACCTGCTGCACTACCGCCGCATGGACCTCTCCCAGCCCGAGCACTACGCCGGCCTGAAGCAATGGATCGACGAACGCGGTGCCGATACCGTGGTGCTGTACCTGGCCACCGCGCCCTACCTGTTCCCGGTGATCTGCGAGCAGCTCGGCGCCGCCGGCCTGAACGGCCCGAACGTGCGCGTGGTGCTGGAAAAACCGCTGGGCCACGACCTGGCCAGCGCGCAGCAGATCAACCGCGTCGTGCGTTCGGTGTTCAGCGAGGCCCAGGCCTTCCGCATCGACCACTACCTCGGCAAGCCCTCGGTGCAGAACCTGATGGCGCTGCGCTTCGGCAATGCGCTGTTCGAACCGCTGTGGCGCCGCGAAAGCATCGCCAACATCCAGATCACGCTGGCTGAAGGCCTGGGCGTCGGCACGCGCGGCGACTTCTACGATCAGACCGGCGCGCTGCGCGACATGATCCAGAACCATGCGCTGCAGCTGCTGACGATGATCGCGATGGAGCCGCCGTCGACCAACGACGCCGACGCCATCCGCGACGAGAAGCTGAAGGTGCTGAAGTCCTTGCGACCGTTCACGCCGGAGAGCGTGGCGCGGGACGTCGTGCGCGGACAGTACCGCGCCGGCACCATCGCCGGCAAGGCGGTGTCGGCCTACCTGGACGAGCAGAAGGTGCCGGCCGGCAGCCAGACCGAAACCTTCGTCGCACTGCGCACGGAGGTGCAGAACTGGCGCTGGGCCGGCGTGCCCTTCTACCTGCGCACCGGCAAGCGCCTGGCCTTGCACCATGCACAGATCGTCGTGAACTTCCGCGAGGTGCCGCACCCGATCTTCCCTGGCTCCGCGCGCGCCAACAAGCTGGTGATCAACCTGCAGCCGGAGGACGGCCTGGAGCTGCATTTGCTGGCAGCCAAAGGCAGCGGCCAGGGCGAGATGCTGGCCCCGGTGTCGCTGGACCTGGACTTCGACAAGGCCTTTCCGAGCGAACGCGTGGGTGCCTACGAACGGCTGTTGATGGACGCCATTGCCGGGCGGCTGAACCTGTTCGTGCGCAGCGATGAACAGGAACAGGCCTGGCGCTGGGTGGAGCCCATCCTCGACATCTGGGCCGCCGATCCGAACGGACCGCGGCCGTATGCCGCCGGCACCTGGGGTCCGCCAGCGTCCAGCGCGATGGTGGCGCGCGACGGCTGCACCTGGGACGAGGAACAGTAGGCGCCGATGTCGATGCTGGAACGCGTGCGTGCTTCGCTGCCGGCCCTGCCCCCGGCCGAGCAGCGCGTGGCCAAGCTGCTGCTGGCCGACCCACGCAGCTTTGCCGGACTGCCGGTGAGCGAACTGGCCGATCGCGCGCATGTCAGCAAGCCGACGGTGGTGCGCTTCTGTCGCAGCGTCGGCTACGACGGGCTCACCGACTTCAAGCTGAAGCTGGCCGGCACCGTCAACGAAGGTGTGCCCTTCATCCACCGCGCGGTCGATGAAGACGACAAGCCGGGCGACCTGATCGTCAAGGTCATCGACAACGCCGTGGCCGCGTTCCTGAAATACCGCAATGCGGCGGCCGGCCATGCGGTCGAGCGCGCGATCGACGCGTTGGCCGCCGCTGGCCGCGGCAAGCACCGCATCGAGTTCTACGGCGTCGGCAATTCCGGCATCGTGGCGATGGATGCGCAGCACAAGTTCTTCCGGCTCGGCATCAACACCTTCGCCTGCAGCGACGGCCATGTGCAGCTGATGAGCGCGACGATGCTGGGCTCGGGCGATTGCGCCGTGGCGATCAGCAACTCCGGCCGCACCCGCGACCTGCTCGATGCCGTGGACGTGGCGCGCCGCAAGGGTGCGACGGTGATCGTGATCACGGCCAGCGCGTCACCGTTGGCGCAGTACGCGCAGTCCAACAACCAGATCCTGCTGGCTGCCGACCACCCCGAGGACTTTGATCGCTACAGCCCGATGGTCTCGCGCCTGCTGCACCTGACGATCATCGACATCCTGACCACCGGCGTGGCGCTGCGCCTGGGGCCGGGCCTGCGGCCGATGCTGCAGGAGATCAAGCGCAACCTGCGCGCCAAGCGCTACCT
>NZ_DATILJ010000122.1:0-24522 GCF_035476535.1 Aquabacterium sp. | reverse complement strand
TGCCGGCGCGTGTCGATGTCGATCATGTGCCACCAGTTGTTCCAGAACAGCGGCCGGCGGTAGCCGATGACCCAGGGGTGCACCAGGTCGATCTCGATGCGGTGCACATGGAACTTCCACGGCATGTAGGCGATGGCCATGCGCTTGGCTTCGAGGAACAGCGCGTCGCGCTCGGGGCCGTCGGGCAGCGCCTTCATGCGCTCGTACAGGCGGTCGAAGGCCTCGAGCTTGAAGCGCGCCATGTTCTGGCTGCCGATCTCCGGGCTGTACAGGCGGGCCAGCGCGCCTTGGCCGTCGGGCACGTCGGCCGAGGAGCCTAGCGTCCACATCATCAGCTTGCCGGTGCGTGCGGCCTTCAGGTTCTCGGGCCATTGCGCGGTGACGAAGCGCACGCGCAGGCCCACCGCGTCCAGGCACTTCTTCCACAGCTCGTTGAAAGTGCGGTTGCGCTGCTCGGGCTCGGTGGCCATCTCCAGTTCCAGCGGCTGGCCATCGGGCTGCTCACGCCAGCCGTCGCCGTCGCGGTCGACGTAGCCGTACATGTCCAGCAGCGCGCGGGCGCGGGCCGGGTCGTGGTCGCTCATCTCGCTCTTGAAATCCGGGTCGTAGCCGCTGGTGTGCGGCACGATCGGCGATTGCGCGGGCGTCGCGCCGCCGCGGCGGATCAGGCTGATCTCGCGCTGCACGTTGTAGGCCATCGAGATCGCGCGGCGCAGCGCCACCTTCTCCGGCGTGTAGCCGCCGACCAGCGCATGCTCCATGTTGAAGAAGGTCAGCGCGGTGTCGGGGTTGACGATCCGCCAGCCCTGGATGCCCTGCTTCGCGAGGTTGGGCGCGAGCTTGCCGTTGGGCATCGCAGTGACGATGAACTCGCTCGGCACCGGCCCTTGCTTGGCCGCGATGACGTCGAGCCGGCTGTTGAGAAAGCTCAGCCAGCGCGGCTGGCTCTCGTCGATGATCGAGACCTGCACTTCGTCGATGATGGGCAGGCGCTTGCCCTTCAGTTTCGCCAGGATGGCCTGGCCTTCGGCATCGCCCGGCGCGGGCTCGGCGTCGTAGAACACGTCGCGGTACTGCGGGTTGCGCTCCAGCACGATCAAGGAACTGCGCCGCCATTGCTTCAGCCGGAACGGCCCGGTGCCCACCGGGTGCGCGTCGATCTGGTCGCCATAGTGCTCGACCACCTCGCGTGCAATGGCACCGAACAGGTCCGACCAGGCCAGGATTTCGAGCAGGCGCGGCCGCGGCTCGTCGACCTGGAAGCGCACGGTGTAGCGGTCGAGTGCGCGCATGCCCGCGACCTCGCGGTCGTAGTCGAAGGGTTTCTTGGCGGCGAGGGTTTCGTCGCGCAGCGCGTTCATGCCGCTGAAGCCGTTGGCCAGCAGGCCGCCGATCACCGGGCTCTTGTTGGCCGGGTCGAAGGCGCGCTTGATGGCGTAGACGAAGTCCTGGGCCACCACCTCACGTTTCTGGCCCTTGAAGGCCGGGTCGTCGGCGAAGTAGATGCCGGGCTTGACCTTGATGGTCCAGGTCCTGAAGTCGGCCGAGACCTCGGGCAAGCCGTCGGCCAGCAGCGGCACGATCTTGACCGGACGCGCCAGGTGGTCGAAGCGGTACAGCGCTTCGAAGATGTGTGGCGTGATGGTGCGCGAGTAGGTGTCGTTGACCTTGATCGGGTCGAAACTGGTCTCGGCCGCGCTGAAAGCGAGGTGCAGCACCTTCTTCGGCGAGTCGGGCTGGGCCATCGCGCCGGTGAAGGCTGCCAGCGCCAGCAGGCCTGCGCACAGTATTCCGCGCCAAGGGAACTTCATCGGAGCATGTCCTGCGGTAGGGTGGCTCAGTGCGCGGGCCGGCGGCTGTCGTCGATGTCGACGCTGTTCCACCACTCGGTCCAGAACAGCGGGCGGCGGTAGCCGACCACCCAGGGTTGTAGCAGGTCGATCTCGACACGGTGCACATGCTGCTTCCATGGCATGTAGGCCACTGCCAGGCGCTTGGCTTCGAAGAACAGGGCCTCGCGCTCGGGGCCGTCGGGCAGGGCTTGCAGGCGCTCGTAGAGGCGGTCGAAAGCGGGCAGCTTGAAGCGGGCCATGTTCTGACCACCGATCTCGGGGCCGTAGTAGGCGGCCAGGGCGCTCTGGCCGTCGGGCTTGTCGGCCGAGTTGCCGAGCTGCCACATCATCAGGTTGCCGGCGCGCGCGGCCTTCAGGTTCTCGGCCCAGCGCGCGGTGAGAAAGCGGATGCGGATGCCCACCGCGTCCATCATCTTCTTCCACACCTGGTCCAGGTCGCGGCTGCGCTGTTGCGGCTGCGTGCGCATCTCCAGCACCAGCGGCGAGCCGTCAGGCATCTCGCGGTATCCATCGCCATCGCGGTCGACATAGCCGTACAGGTCCAGCAGCGCACGCGCGCGGGCCGGGTCGTAGTCGCTCATCTCGCTCTTGAAGGCCGGGTCGTAGCCCGAGGTGTGCGGCACGATCGGCGATTGCGCACGCACGCCGATGCCGCGGCGCACGATGGTGATCTCACGCTGCACGTCGTAGGCCAGCGAGATGGCGCGGCGCAACGCGATCTTCTCCGGCGTGTAGCCGCCGACGGTAGGGTTCTCCATGTTGAAGAAGGACACGCCCAGATCGGGGTTCACGATGCTGCGCCCGACGATGCCGCGCTTGGCCAGGTTCGGTGCCAGCTTGCCGCCGGGCATGGCCATGTTGACGAATTCGACCGGCACCGCGCCCGTCTGCGTCGCCATCGCGTCGACCTGGCCGTTCAGGAAGCTCAGCCAGCGCGGCTGGCTTTCGTCGATGATCGAGACCTGCACCTCGTCGATCATCGGCAGGCGCCTGCCCTTCAGCCGCTTTAGGATGGCCTGGCCCTCGGCATCGTCTGCAGCCGGCTCGGCCTGGTAGTGCTCTTCGCGGTAGTCGGGGCTGCGTTCGAGCACGATCAGCGAGCTGCGCCGCCACTGCTTCAGCCGGAACGGGCCGGTGCCCACCGGATGCGCGTCGATCTTGTCGCCGTAGAACGCGACCACTTCGCGCGCGATCGCACCGTACAGGTCCGATTGCGCCAGCGTCTCCAACAGCCGCGGGCGCGGCTCGTTCAGCGTGAAGCGGATCGTGTAGCGGTCCAGTGCGCGGATGCCCGGCAGTTCGCGGTCGTAATCGAAGGGCTTGCCGCTCTTGACCGCTTCGTCGTGCGCGATGTTGAAGCCGACAAAGCCGACCGAATCCAGCTCACCCAGGCCCGGGCTCTTGTTGGCGGGGTCGAATACACGCTGGAAGACGTAGACGAAGTCCTGTGCCACCAGCTCGCGCTTTTTGCCCTGGAAGGCGGGGTCGTCGGCGAAGAAGATGCCCCGGCGAAGCCTGACCGTCCAGGTCTTGAAGTCGGCCGAGACCTCCGGCATGGCCTCGGCCAGCAGCGGCCTGATCTTCACCGGCCGCGCCAGCGCATCGTAGGCGTACAGCGCCTCGAAGATGTGCGGCGTGATGGTGCGCGAATACAGGTCGTTGACCTTGACCGGGTCGAAGCTGGTTTCGGCCGAGCTGAAGGCGAAGCGCAGCACCTTGCGTGCTTCGTCGGCATGGCCGGGCGCGGCCCACGGGCTTGCAACGGCCAGCGCCAGCAGGCCCCGGCCAAGCATGCGGCGCAGCAGTTTCATCGCTGGCTCCGGCGCTGGTGTTCGTCCATGTCCACGTCCACATACTTCCAGAAATTGCGCGCGAAGATGTTGCGGTGGTAGCCCTTGACCCACGGGTGCGCCAGGTCGGTGAAGACGCGGTGCACGTGCGCTTTGTAGGGCATGTAGGCCACCAGCAATTTCTTGGCCTGCTCGACCAGCGCGGCGCGCTCGGGGCCGTCGGCCATCGTGCGCTGGCGCTCGTGCAGCGCGTTGTAGGCCGGCAGGTCGAAGCGCGCGTGGTTGGCCTGGCCCTTGTTGGGGCCGTAGCCGAGTTCGAGGAAGGAGTCGGCATCGGGCTGCGTGGCCAACCAGCCCACGCCCCACATCATCAGCTTGCCGCTGCGCGAGGCCTTCAGCTGCTCGGGAAACTTGGCGTACTTGAAGACGATGCGGATGCCGATCGCATCCATGTTCTTCTTCCAGTGCTCGGCCAGCTGGCGCTTTTCCTGGTCCGGCTGGGTTGAATACTCCAGCAGCAGCGGCTGGCCGTCGGGCTGGTCGCGCCAGCCGTCGCCGTCGCGGTCGATGTAGCCGTGCATGTCCAGCAGCGCGTGGGCCTTGGCGCGGTCGAACTCGCTCATCTCGCTCTTGAAAGCCGCGTCGTAGCCCCAGGTGTTGGGGCCGACCGTCGATTGCGCGGGAATGGCCTGGCCACGGCGCACCAGGCGGATCTCGCTGTCGAGATCCACCGCCAGCGCGATGGCGCGGCGCAGTGCCACCTTGGCCGGCGTGTAACCGCCGACCAGCGGGTTCTCCATCGCGAAGTACGAGGCTGAGATGTCGGCGCGCGTGTAGCGCTCCATCGTGATGCCGCGCTTGACCAGGTGCGGCGCCAACTGGTTGTTGGGCAGGGCCTGCGGCGCGAAGTCCACCGGCACTTCATCCATCAGGTCCTGCTCGGTGTTCAGGAAGGCCAGCCAGCGCGGCTGGTTCTCTTCGATGATCGAGACCTCGACGCGCTCGTTCAGCGGCAGCTTGCGGCCCTTGAACTTGGCGGCAATGGCCTGCAGCCGGGCGTTGTCGGCCGGCGGTTGTTCGTCGTACAGCACCTCGCGGTAGTTCGGGTTGCGCTCGAGCACGATCTTCGACGAGCGCACCCACTGCGTCAGCCGGTACGGGCCGGTGCCCACCGGGTGGGCGCCGATCTTGTCGTCGTAGTGCTCGACCACCTCGCGCGCCAGTGCGCCGAGCAGCGCGCCGTCGGCCATCTGGTACAGGAAGCGCGGCTGCGGCTCGCCGAAGCGCAACTGCAGCGTGTAGCGGTCCAGCGCGCGCACGCCTTCAACCTCGGTGTCGTAGTCGAAGGGCTTGTTCGCGGCGATCAGGGCCTTGCGCAGCTCGGACAGGCCCAGCAGCTTGGTGTTCTCCAGCACATAGAGGTTGCCGCTCTTCCAGCGCGGGTCGTAGTGGCGCTTGATGCTGTAGACATAGTCCTGCGCGGTCAGCTCGCGCTTCTTGCCCTGGAACACCGGGTCGTCGGCGAAGTAGATGCCGGGCTGGATGCGCAGCGTGATGGTCTTGAAGTCGGCCGCGACTTCGGGCATCGCCGCGGCGGTATTCGGCCGCACCTGGAAGGGCCGCGCCATGAAGGCGAACTCCAGCGGCGCGTCGAAGATGTTGGCCGCGACGGTGCGTGAATACAGATCGGTGATCTGCGCCGGATCGAACGAGGTCTCGGCGGTGCGGAAGGCATAGCGCAGGGTCTTGGGCGCGGGATTGGCCGCACTGGTGGCGGCCGCACGCACCGGCGCGATGGCGGCGCACAGGGACAGCAACAGACTTGTGGTCAGCGCCAGGAGCAGGGGTCGGCTCATGAATACACAGTCGGCAGAAGCGCCCGGGTGAGGGCGGCCTGCGCAGGGACTTGGTTGGCGAAGCGCCGAGTCTAAGGGCCGCGCGCGGCTTGCCGCATCGGCATTGCCCCGCTGCGGGCCTAGCGCGCCGTCTTGCCGCCGCCGTTGGCCATCGTCAATTCCACGAACGTGGAGCCGTTGCGGGCGTTCGGGCCGTACACCGTCCGGAAGCCTCCGAGATCGATGGTGGCGCCGGACAGTGCATCAATCAGCGCCTCCCGGTTCACCTCGCCCTTGGCGCGCCGCAGGCCTTCCAGCGTGACACCGCCGATCACGCAACCCTCGATGTGCGCATAGCTGATCGGGGCGATGCCCACGGCGCTCAGTGCCGCGGTGCACGACGACACCAGCCGCAGCGCGGTTTGAGTCGGTGCCGGGAACAGCTGGGCGATCACGATGCCGCGGCTTGCCTCGCCGATGGCCGAGTGCAGCGCATCGGCACTGGCCACCGAGATGGTGTAGAACTGCGCCGTGCCGAGGCTGCGGTAGGCCCGCACGAACTCCGCGGCCGGTTGCACCAGCGAGTACAGCACCACCACCTGCGGCGCCTGCTTGCTCAAAGCGGCCGCAGCGGCCTGGGTCTTGGCGGCATCAGCGGAAATCGCGACCGGGCCTACGAAGTCCAGGCCGGCCGCTTGCACCGCCTCTTTGACCATCTGTGCGCCTTGCTGGCCGAACGGGTTGTCGAAGTAGGCCACCGCCACGCGTTGCATCCCCAGCGTGCGCAAGTGGGTGACGATGCGGTTGACTTCGTCGCGGAAGCTCGCCCGCACGTAGAAGCGGGTGGGCTCGAACTCGCGCAGCGCGGGCGCACCCTGCGTCGAGCCGATCAGTGCGACGCGCCGCTCGCGAGCCAGGGGCGTCAGGGCTTGCGTCGACGGAGCGCCGTTGGGCCCGACCAGCGCCACCGCTCCCTCGTCGATCAGGCGACTGGCGTTCTCGACCGCGCGCTGGGGGTCGAAGCCATCGTCCAGCACGACCAGCTTGACCGGGCGCCCGCCGATGCCGCCACTGCGGTTGGCGGCCTCCACTGTCGCCCGCAGGCCATCGGCCACGGGCTTTGCAAAGCCCGCGGCCACCCCGGTGAGGCTGGTGGTTTGACCAATGACAATCGGCGGCTTCGTGGTGTTGCCCTGTGCCTGGGCGGTCGCGAAACCGACCGGTCCACCGGCCATGGCCAGTGCGGCGGCCCAGAAGAGCTTGTGTGCAACGCCCAATCTCGTCTCCTCGTTCCCACGGATTTCTTGTCGCCGGCCAGTGCCTTGATCAGGTGGCCTGTCCGGCGTCGCGTGGGCCGAGGTTAACCGCTGCCAGTGGCTGCTTGGCTTGTGAAAGCGGCATTAGTCATCGCCATCGCCGCTGCCGAACATGCGGCAAGCGCGGGGGCCGGCACGGGGTTTGCGATAGGGGGAAGCGCTGGTGTGGCGGTCCTACACTCGCGCATCCCGAAATTGGGGTGGCTGCGCCATAAGCGTGTGCTGCCCGTGCATGGAGCTTCAGTGTCATGGTGGCCTACCTGATACGACGCCTGTGGCAGATGATCCCCACGCTGATCGGCGTGGTGCTGCTGGTGTTCGTGCTGTTTCACTTCTTCGGCGGAGATCCGGCCGAAATCCTCGGTGGGCTCAACGCCACTGCGGCGCAGGTCGATGCGATCCGCCAGCAGCTGGGGCTCAACGAGCCCTGGTATGTGCAGCTGTGGATCTTCCTGAAGCAGATCGCCACCTTCGAGTGGGGCAAGAGCTGGGCCACCAACGAAGCGGTGAGCCACATGTTCGCCACCCGCATGCCGGCGACGCTGACGGTGATGATCCCGATCCTGGTGATGGACACGCTGCTGGCGATACCGATCGCGCTGGGCGTGGCCTATGTGCGCGGCTCGCTGACCGACCGCATGCTGATGGTCGTGACCACCGTGGCGCTGTCGATCAGCTTCCTGGTCTACATCATCATCGGCCAGTACTTCTTCGGTTTCCAGCTCGGCTGGTTCCCGGTGCAGGGCTGGAGCGATTCGACCTGGACCAACTTGACCACCTATGTGCCGCTGCCGGTGTTCCTGGCGGTGCTGGTGGGCGTCTCGCCGCAGACGCGGCTGTACCGCAGCTTCTTCCTCGATGAGCTGGGCCACGACTACGTGCGCACCGCGCGCGCCAAGGGCCTGAAGGAAGGCACTGTCCTGTTCAAGCATGTGCTGCGCAACGCGATGATCCCGATCCTCACCAACATCGGGCTGGCGCTGCCCGGCATCTTCGTCGGCTCGTTCCTGATTGAGGTCTTTTTCTCGATCCCCGGCCTGGGCCGCGAGGTGCTGCTGGCGGTGAACCGCAGCGACTATCCGGTGATCCAGGCGACGACGGTGTACCTGGCGGTGCTGACGATGTTCATCAACCTGGCGACGGACATCCTCTACAAGGTCGTCGACCCGCGGGTGGTCCTCAAATGAGCGCGGTCTTGAACTCTCCCGCGGTGACGGCCAGTGCCACGCCGCATTCCGAAGGCGTCTGGCATGCCGCCTGGCGGCGCTTCAAGTCCGACCGCGTCGGGCTGACGTCATTGATCATCGTCGTCGCCTTCCTGCTGCTGATCCTGCTGTCGGGCATCGGCCTGGTCGCCAAGGGCTGGGAGAAGGAGGTCGGCGTGCCGAATGCACCACCGCACTTCATCGGCCCGAAGCCGGCCGAGGCCACCGGCGCCATTGCGGTGCCCAAGGGCCCGAACGTGGACCTGTCGTCGGTGGACCCGCTGGCGCCGCGCTACAAGGAATGGGAAGAGCGTGCCGCCAAGCTGAAGACGGCTGACACGGTGAAGGCCGAGACCCTCTCCTTCGGCGCCGACCGGCTGGGCCGCGACGTGCTGTCCAAAGCCATCAAGGGCACGCAGGTGTCGGTGGCGGTGGGCGTGCTGGCCGCGCTGATGGCCACCGTGCTGGGCACCGTGCTCGGTGCGTTGTCGGGCTACTTCGGCGGCAAGGTTGGCGACTTTCTCGAGTGGCTGTACACGGTGTTCACGTCGATCCCCAGCATCCTGCTGATCTTCACGCTGGCGGCGGTGCTGAACCGCGCCGATGCGATCATTCCGCGCGGCATCTGGACCATCGTGATCATCCTCAGCCTGGTCGGCTGGACAGACCTGTATAGACAGGTGCGGGCCGAGTTCATCAAGCACCGCACGCGTGAGTACGTGCGTGCGGCCGAGGCCATCGGTGCCTCGTCCACCTCGCGCATGTTCCGCCACATCCTGCCCAACGTCAGCCACGTGATCCTGGTGCGCATGTCGCTGCTGGTGGTGGGCTTCATCAAGAGCGAAGTGATCCTGTCCTACCTGGGCCTGGGCGTGCCGATCGACCAGGTCAGCTGGGGCACGATGCTGGCCGAATCGCAGGCCGAGCTGATCCTGGGCTACTGGTGGCAACTGGTGGCCGCCACCGCGTTCATGGCGGTGTTCGTCACCGCGTTCTCGCTGATGGCCGATGCCTGGCGCGATGCGCTGGACCCGAAGCTCCGCGGCGCAGATTGAGAGAGACATCCACATGCTGCTGAGCATTCAAGACCTGAAGGTCGCGTTCCGCATGGGCGAGCGTGGCGCCAAGACCTTGGCGCAGGCCGTCAAGGGCGTGAGCTTCGACATTCCCGAGAACGCCACGCTGGCGCTGGTCGGCGAATCGGGCTCGGGCAAGAGCGTCACCGCGATGAGCATGCTGAACCTGCTGCCGGACAACGCCCAGCGCGAAGGCCGTGTGCTCTACAACGGCAAGGACCTGCTGCAGGCCTCGCTGGCCGAATTGCAGGCGCTGCGCGGCCGCGAGATCGCCTGCGTGTTCCAGGACCCGATGAGTTCGCTGAACCCGGTGTTCACCGTCGGCCAGCAGCTGGCCGAACCGCTGATCCGGCACCTGGGCATGAGCCGCCGACAGGCCACGGCGCGGGCCGAGGCGCTGCTCAACGAAGTGGGCATTCCCGAGCCCAAGCGCCGGCTGGGCGCCTATCCGCACGAGATGTCCGGCGGCCAGCAGCAGCGCGTGATGATCGCGATGGCGCTGGCCTGCGAGCCCAAGCTGCTGATCGCCGACGAGCCGACCACCGCGCTGGACGTGACCATCCAGCGCCAGATCATCGAATTGATCGCGAAAATGAAGGACAAGCACCGCATGAGCGTGCTCTTCATTAGCCACGACCTGGGCCTGGTCGGCGAGATTGCCGACCATGTGGTGGTGATGCGCCATGGCATCGTGCGCGAGCAAGGCCCCGTGGCGCAGATCTTCAGCGCGCCGCAGGATGCCTACACCAAGGCGCTGCTGGCCTGCCGGCCGAGCCTGACCGACACGCCCGCGCGGCTGACGGTGATCGACGAGCACATTGCCGGCCAGACCGGCACCGATGTCAGCATCGCGGTGGCCAAACCCAAGGACCCCAACGCACCCGTGGTGCTGCAGGTCAAGTCGCTGGCCAAGAGCTTTTTCCTGCGCGAAGGCCTGTTCGGCAAGCGCGAGTTCCGCGCGGTGAGCGATGTGAACTTCGAGCTGCGCAAGGGCTACACGCTGGGCGTGGTCGGCGAATCCGGCTCGGGCAAGACGACGATGGGCTTGACGCTGCTGCGCCTGCACGAGCCCACCGGCGGCGAGGTGATCTTCGACGGCCGCAACCTGCTGAACCTGAATGCCGCCGAGCGCCAGCTGATGCGCCGGCGCATCCAGATCGTGTTCCAGAACCCGTACGCGTCGCTGAACCCGCGCTTCACGATCGGCCAGACCCTGGTCGAGCCGATGACCATCCATGGCATCGGCGCCAACACCAACGAGCGCGAAGCCCGTGCCCATGCACTGCTGAAGAAGGTGGGTCTGGACCCATCGGCCTTCGGCAAGTACCCGCATGAGTTCTCCGGCGGCCAGCGCCAGCGCGTGGCCATCGCGCGCTGCCTGACGCTGGACCCCGAAGTGCTGGTACTCGACGAAGCGGTCAGCGCGCTCGACGTGTCGGTTCAGGCCCAGGTGCTGAACCTGCTGCGCGACCTGCAGGACGAACTGGGCCTGTCCTATGTCTTCATCAGCCACGATCTCGCCGTGGTGAAGTTCATCAGCGACGAGGTGCTGGTGATGAAGGACGGCGTCGTCGTCGAGCGGGCCGACGCGCAGCAGATCCTGGCGGCGCCGCAGCAGGAGTACACCAAGCGGCTGCTGGGGGCGGTGCCGCGGGGGTGGGTGCCTGCCGCCTGATCGCGTGCGGGATGGTTTGTGCCACCTCTGTATATACTGGGCATATACGATCGATGGAGCCTGCCATGACCGCAACGACCGACTCCCTGCTGCTGAAGTTCCGCGAGAAGGACACTCGCTTCGGTGTGACGCGCAGCACCGTGAAGGCCTTGGCTGGCGAGCTGGACATCACCGAGACCCAGGTGGTGCACATGGCACTGGCCAAGTTTGCCGAGCAGTTGCTGCCTGCTTACGAGGCTGACGACGGCGCGCTGACCGCCAAACAGATCGCGCTGTTGCGCAAGGACGTGCGGAACCGGTTGCCGGTCGGCGAGGTGGTGGAGCGCCAAGACCTGTTCGCATGAGCGGGCAATGGGCGCCGCCAGCGGTGGGTGAGCTGGTTTGGTGCCACTTTCCGGAACTGCCCGATCCAGCGCCCGGACCCATGCCACGACCTGCACTCATCGTCAGCGTCGAGAAGCGGACTGATGGGATCCGCATCAGCGTTGTCTACGGAACGTCACAGCGAACGGATCGCCTGAAGTCCGGCGAGTTCGCGATCCGGCGCGGGACCCACCCGGCCGCCTTCGATCTGGCCGGCCTGTCCTGCGACACGAAGTTCGACTTCAAGGTCGTCGTCGAATTGCCCTGGTCGGAGCGCTACTTCAAGGTGCCGCCGCGCGCCCCGCATGGGCAGTCGCCCAAGCTGGGCACCTTGCATCCTTCGCTGATGCAGGCGGCACGGGCCGCGTTCGAGGCGGCGGCGCAGCGCTGACCCTTTTTCGGCGAGTCCCCTACACCGGCACGATCACGAGGCGCCCGCGCGCCCAATACCCTTGGCGGCGACCTGGAGTTCGCACGACCGTGCTAATCTCTGTCCCATGGAAACCCGGACCGAACGCAGTGGCCTGACCCTGGCCGCCATCGTCGACACCGCCTTGCAGATGGCGGCGAACGATGGGCTGGAGAGCCTGACCATCGGCGAGGTCGCCAAGCGCCTGGGGCTGTCCAAGAGCGGCGTGTTTTCCCGCGTCGGCTCGCGCGAGGCGCTGCAGTGCGCGGTGGTCGACGAATACGACCGGCGCTTCCTGCAGGACGTGTTCGTGCCGGCGATGCGCGAGCCGCGTGGCCTGCCGCGGCTGAACGCCATCATGCAGCTGTGGCTGGCACGGGCCCGCGACATCGAAATACGCCAGGGCTGCATCTACTGCGCCGGTGCCTTCGAGTACGACGACCGCGAAGGCCCGGTGCGCGACCGGCTGCTCGACGGCGTGCTGCGTTTTCGCACCGCGCTCAAGCGCACGGTGATCCAGGCCATCGATGCCGGCCACCTGCGGCCCGACACCGAGGCCGAGCAATTGGTCTTCGAGATGGACGCGCTGTTCACCGGCCTGATGCGTGACGCGCGTTTCCTGCACGATGCCCGCGCGGCCGACCGCGCGTGGACGGCCTGGCAGCGCCTGCTGCAGGCCTCGGTGCCGGCGGCTGGCGCGCCGACAGCTTCTTCTACTTCCCGTCCACGCTGAGCACCCTGAATGCCCGACGTGATCTTGTTGCTGCCTTAATTTCGCACGGTCGTGCGATATCTGCATCCGAAGGCAGCCTGTCTGTTTCCAGGAGAAATCCATGAGCCTGATCATCCTCAGCCTGCTGGTGCTTGCGCTGGTCTGGAACATCGTTCGCCGCCTCTGGCGCCTGTGGTCGTTGCTGCCGCATCGCAATGCCGATTTCGGCCTGGTCGATGGCGACACCGGAGGGCGGCCATGAAGGGGGGTCCTACCGCGAGCGCTGCTGTACCGGCCAACATGGCGGCTTTGGCCGCGGCCAACCCGGCGATCGGCTTTTATGCGTCGCCGGCGGCGCGCCTGCTCGGCGCACTGCTGCGCACGGCTCATCGCTGGTCGCCACGCGCGGCCACGCAGTTGGCGCTGCAGCTGTTCTTCACGCCGCTGCCGTCCAAGCAGCACGCCCGTGCGAAGCCGGTGCCGGCGCCCTGGCAGCCCCAGCGCCGACGCTTCGAGCAGGGCGATCTGGTGACCTGGCAGCGCGGCGACGTGGTGGCCGGCGCGCCGCGCGTGCTGCTGGTGCATGGCTGGGCCGGCGATGCCCAGCAATGGCGCCAGCTGGGCGACCAGTTGGCGGCCGCCGGCTTCGACCCGGTGCTGCTGGACTTGCCGGCCCATGGCCGCAGCGATGGCCGGCGCACGACGCTGCCGCAATGGGTGCGCGCGCTGTTCGCGGTGACGGCCACGCTGGGGCCCTGGCATGCGGTGGTGGGCCACTCGTTGGGCGCGCTGGCCAGCGCTCACGCACTGGCGCGCGGGCTGCCGGCCGGGCGGCTGGTGCTGGTGGCGGCCTCGCCGCCGCCGCGCCTGTTCCTGCGCTGGTTCGCCAGCGGCCTGGGCCCGGGCGAGACGCTGGCGGCGCGCATGCAGGGCCGCATCGAACAGCGTGAAGGCGTGCCGATGCTGCAGTTCGAGCCGGCCTGGCTGGGCCAGCACCTGCGCCAGCCCACGCTGCTGCTGCACGACCGCGAAGACCGCATCGCACCGCTGGCCAGCGCGCAGGCGCTGGCCGCGGCGCTGCAGCCGGGTGGCGTTGCGGGTGGCCTCGCAGGTGGCCTCACGGGCGGCATCGTGATCAGCAGTGGCCTGGGCCACCGGCGCATCTTGTCCGATGCGCCCACGCTCGAGCGTGTGACGCAGTTCCTGCGCGAAGCGGGCTGAACGCCGCACGCCGCCGGGCGGCGGCGGGTTCGGGGAAACCGCCGGCCGGTGGCTTGCCCGGCTTCGTACACTGGGTGCCTCGCATCCCGGGTCTGTCCTCTGCTGCCCATGAAGTTCGTCGCGACCCGTTGGTGTTTGGGCGCACCGGCCTGGAGCCGCGCGAAGCCGTGGGCTGTTGCGGGCGGGCTGATGCTGGGATGGGCCGGCTCGGCCGTCGCGGGCCCGGCCAGCGTGCCGCCGTCGCCCGCGAGCACCGCGCCGCGGCCTGCATCGGATGCCGCGCCCGAGGCCCGGCTGGCGGCGCTGGAGCTGCTGGCCCGCGCGCAGCCGGCGGCGGCTTTGGCGCAGCTGGCGGCCTGGCTGCCGGCCGTGCCCGCAGCGAGCCCGCAGCGGGTGCTGGCGCTGGCCCTGCGCGGCACGCTGCAGGCCCAGCTCGATGACGCCGAAGCCGCCGACCTGACGCTGCGCGAACTCGATGGCCTGCAGTCGCGCGCCGCCGGCGCGGCCGCGGCTGCCGGCCTGGTGCGGGCCGAGCTGGCCGCCAAGAACGGGCCAGCCCGGCGCGCCGAGCGGCTGGCCACCGACGCGTTGGCGCTGCTGCCCGGCGATGCGCTGCCGGCACTGCGCATTCGCCTGCTGCGCGTGCTGGCCCGCGTGAAGGAAGACACTGGCCAGCTCGACGAGGGCGTGCGGCTGCGCCAGCAGATCATCGCGCTGGCCGACCGCCACGGCCCCGGCTGGCGCCGTGCCGAAGCGCGCAGCAGCCTGGCCAGCAGCCTGCATTCGGCCAAGCAGCCCGAGCAGGCGCGCGCGCTGAACCAGGAAGCGCTGGCGATGGCCCGCGCCGAGCAGGATCTGATCACCGAATCCCGCGCGCTGACCACCGAATCCTTCCTGCTCGCCGATGCCGGCGATACCCCCGGCATGCTGCGCGCGATGACGCAGGTGATCGAGCTCACCCGCCGCGCCGGCGCGCGCCACGAAGAAGTGCTGGCGCTGGCCAACATCGCCGACTACTACCTGCGTGCCGGCGACTACGCCACCGCGCTGCGGCTGTCGCAGCAGGCGCTGCCGCTGTCACGCGAACTGGCCGACCCCACCTCCGAATCGGTGGCGCTGGCCAACATCGGCCTGTCGCTGATCTCGCTGCGCCGGCGCGACGAGGGCCTGGACTACATGCGCCAGGCGATGGCCATCGACGAACGCACCGGCGCGCTGACCGGCCTGGCGGAGTTTCAGGAGGAAATGGCGCGCTACCTGGAGCGCGCCGGCTACCTGAAGGACGCGGTCGAGGCCTTCCGCAAACACCGCAAGCTCAGCGACGACGTCTTCCGCCGCGACCAGCAGCAGGCCATCCTTGAGCTGCAGGAGGGCTTCGACAACGAACGGCGGCAACGCGAACTGGCGCTGCTGCAGTTGGAGAACCACCTGAAGCAGGCGCAGCTGCTGACCAGCGAACTGCAGCAGCGCGTGTGGCTGGCCGGCATCACCATCGGCCTGCTGATGCTGGTGGTGGCGGCCCTGCTGCTGCACCGCCTGCGCCGCACCGGCCGGGCGCTGTCCGAAGGCAATGCGCTGCTGCAGACCCAGAGCGAGCGCGACCCGCTGACCCACCTGGCCAACCGCCGCTACCTGCAGCGTGTGATGCAGCCCGACAGCGCTGGCGCCGACCGGGTCTTCGAGGGCTCGCTGCTGCTGATTGACCTGGACCACTTCAAGCGCATCAACGACCGCCATGGCCATGCCGCCGGCGATGCGGTGCTGGTGGAGGTGGCGCGCCGCCTGCGCGCGACCCTGCGCGACGAAGACCTGATCGTGCGCTGGGGCGGCGAGGAATTCCTGGTCGTCGCGCGCGAACTGACGCAGGACCAGTTGCAGGCGCTGGCGCAGCGCCTGCTCACTGCGGTGGGCAGCGCGCCGGTGGAACTGCCCGGCATGGCCGAGGGCGGGGTTGCGGTCAGTGCCTCCATCGGCTACGCCAGCTTCCCGACGGAGCCGACCCGCCTGGCGGTGCACTGGGAGCACGCGCTGGACCTGGTGGACACCGCCCTCTACCTGGCCAAGGCGCATGGCCGCAACCTGGCCTACGGCGTGCGGCTGCTGCATGCGCGCGATGCCAGCGAGCTGGTGCAGATCAGCCGCGGCCTTGAAGCGGCGTGGAGCGAAGGCCGCGTCAAGCTGACCCCGCTGCGCGGCCCGGCGTTGGCGCCAACGCCGACGCTGAGTCCGACTGCGGCCGGCGCCGCCGTGGCCGCGCACGGCCACGAGGCACTGCGATGACGCAGCGCCGGTTCCACGCCGGGCGGGCCGCCTTCGGTGCGCGGCGCGGCGGCCGCGCACCGCTGGTGTGTCCGGCGCGGCTCGGCGGCCTCGTGCGGCTGCTGGGCTGCTCGCTGCTGGTGGTCGTGGCAGCCGCGCAGGCGCAGGAACCCGCCGGCGCGGAGCGGCCTGCCGCCGTGACCGCCGTGACGCCCGCCACGGCTGCAGACGAGCTGGAGGCCCGGCTCGATGTCATCGTGCGCCAGGGCGAAGACCGCATCCCCGCCGCGCTGGGCCAGATCGACACACTCGCCGCGCAGGCCGCGACAGCCGGGCCGGCAGCGCAACGTGCGCTGGCGCTGGCCCGAGCCGAGCTGGCCGCCCGCGGCACCGACGCCGCGCTGGCCACGCGCCAGCGCGCCCTGGCGGTGACAGCCGCGCGGGCGCTCGACGCCGGACTGGCCGCCGCCGACGAGCTCTACCTGCAGGCCCTGCGCGCCGCGCGCGACGACACCGCGATGCTGGCCGAATCCGCCCGGCGCGCGTTGAGCGCCTACGAAGCCTCTTGCAAGACCGCGGCGCCACCGCCGGCGACATCTGCCGCCGCGGCCACGGCGACGGCCGCCTCCGCCACGGCTACCACCCCCGCCGCGCCGGCCGCGGCGCCCGCCTGTGAATACCGCCGCCGCTGGCGCCTGCAGCAGCAACTGGCCAACCAGGCCCGGCTGCAACATGCCGCGGGCGCGGCGCGCGGCCATGCCCGTGCCGCGCTGAACCTGGCCCTGGCCGGCAGCGACAGCTGGCGCCAGGCCTGGAGCGAAACCGAACTGGCGATGGTGGCGAACCAGGACCACGAGCTGGAGCGTGCGCAGCAGCACCTGGCGCAGGCGCAGCAGATCGCGGCCCGCCATGACGATCCGCGCCTGGCCGCCCGCCTGCTGTTCACCGAAGCCAGTCTGGCGGCCGACCGGGGCGACGGCGATCGCGCCCAGCAGGCGCTGCAGCAGGCCCTGCTAGCGGCCCGCCAGGCCTCGTCGCCGCGGCTCGAGGCGCAGGCCTGGAACAACCTGAGCGACCGCGCGCTCTACACCGGCCGCCCGGCGGACGCACTGAGCGCCGCGCTGCAGGGCCAGGCGCTGGCCGCGCCGCTGCAGCTGCCGCACATCGAGCGCGTGCTGCGCAACAACGCGATGCTGGCCCGCGTCGCGCTGGGCCGGCAGGCCGAGGCGCGGCGTGACTTCGAGGCCTTGCAGGCCGCCTGGGCCGCCGACGGCGCCACCGGTATGCAGGTGACCTCGCTGCGCGAGTACAGCGACGCCTTGGCCCAGGCCGGCGAGCTGAAGGCTGCGCTGGAGATGCACCACCGCGAACGCGCGCTGACCGAAGCGCTGATGGCCGCCAACCGCGACGCCGCGCTGGCCGAGCTGCGTACGCGTTATGACCGCGAGGCGCAGCAGCGCAACATCCTGCAGCTGGAGCGTGACAACGCGCTGAAGAGCGCCGAGCTGGCCAACCGCGGCCTGTCGCGCAAGCTGTGGGCCCTGGGCGCCGGCGTGCTGGCGCTGGCCATGACGCTGCTGCTGCTGCTGGTGCGCCGCGTGCGCGAAACCAACCGCCGGCTCGAACGCAGCCACGCCAGCCTGCGCGTGGCCAGCGAGCGGGACGCGCTGACGGGCCTGGCCAACCGGCGTCACTTCCAGGCCGTGCTGCAAGCCGAGAACCAGCAGGCCGAGTTCAACGGCGCGCTGCTGATGGTCGACATCGACCACTTCAAGCGCATCAACGACGAGCATGGCCATGCCGTCGGCGACAGCGTGCTGGTGGAGGTGGCGCGCCGCGTCGCCGCCGCGGTGCGCGGCAAGGACACCGTGGCCCGCTGGGGCGGCGAGGAATTCCTGGTGCTGGCCCCCGGCCTGCAGCGCCAGGACACCGATGCGCTGGCCCAGCGCCTGCTGCAGGCGGTGGCCGGCGCGCCGGTGGTGCTGCCCACCGGCGTGCCGCTGCGCGTGACGGTGTCGATCGGTCACGCGGTGTTTCCGCTGCCGCCGCACCAGGTGCGGCTGAACCCGGAGCAGGCGCTGAACCTGGTCGACATGGCGCTCTACACCGCCAAGAGCCAGGGCCGCAACCGCGCGGTGGGCATCGTGCAGGCCGATGCCGCCGATGCCGAAGGCCTGCGCCAGCTGGAAGGCGACTTCGAGCGTGCCTGGCGCGAAGGCCAGGTGAGCCTGCGCATCGACACCGGCCCGGTCGCCGAAACCGGCCGCAGCCGGCCGGTCGATCTGGATTCACAACAACCGAAGGAGACTCACGTATGAACGTTTCGCGCCGACACGTCATGCCGCTGCTGTTGGCCACCGGCATCGCCGGCCCGCTGATCGCTAGCGCCCAAACACCGTGGCCCAACAAACCGGTGCGCATCGTCGTGCCCTTCGCCGCCGGCGGCACCACCGACATCCTGGCGCGTGCCCTGGCGCCCGAGCTGCAGAAGGCTTTCGGCCAGCCCTTCATCGTCGACAACAAGCCCGGCGGCGGCGGCAACACCGGCGCGGCCGAGGTGGCCAAGGCGGCACCGGACGGTCACACGCTGCTGATGGGCACGGTGGGCACGCATGCCATCAACGCGGCGCTGTACCCGAAGATGCCTTTCGATCCGGTGAAGGACTTCGTGCCGGTCACGCTGGTGGCCGGCGTGCCCAACGTGCTGGTGCTGAACCCGGCGATGGCGCAGAAGTACAACATCAATACGGTGGAAGACCTGGCCAAGGCGGCCAAGGCCCACCCCGGCCGCTTCAACATGGCCAGCTCGGGCAACGGCACGTCGATCCACCTGGCCGGCGAGCTGTTCAAGAGCATGACCGGCAGCTTCATGGTCCACGTGCCCTACCGCGGCTCCGGTCCGGCGCTGATCGACCTGATGGGCGGCAGCATGGACCTGATGTTCGACAACCTGCCCTCGGCGATGCCGCAGATCAAGGCCGGCAAGCTGAAGGCGCTGGCAGTGACCAGCGGCACGCGCTCGCCGGCCATGCCCGAGCTGCCGACGGTCGAGGAAGCCGGCGGCAAGGCCTTGAAGGGTTATGAAGCCAGTTCCTGGTTCGGCCTGCTGGCGCCGGCTGGCACGCCGGCCGACATCGTCACCCGCGTGCAGCAGGAAACCGCCAAGGCGCTGGGCAGCCCGGCGCTGAAAGAGCGCTTGCAGGCCCAGGGCGCGATCCCCAGCGGCAACACCAGCGCCGAGTTCGCCAAGTTCATGGCCGCCGAAACCGCCAAGTGGGCCAAGGTGGTCAAGGCGTCCGGCGCGAAGGTGGATTGAGCGCCTGCCATCGCAACATCCACGCCTCGAACTCGGCCACCGGCAGTGGCTTGCTCATGTGAAAGCCCTGCGCATCGTCGCAGTGCAGGCTGCGCAGGTGCTCGAGGATCGCGGCGTTCTCCACGCCTTCGGCCACCACCGTGAGGCCCAGGTTGTGCGCCAGGTCGATGGTCGAGCGCACGATGGTGGCGGCGCCGGGCTCGTTGACCATCGCCATCACGAAGGCCTTGTCGATTTTCAGCTCGTTGACCGGCAGGCGCTGCAGGTAGGCCAGCGATGAGTAGCCGGTGCCGTAGTCATCGATCGACAGCTTGAAGCCGCGTTCGGCCAGGCGGTTCAGCGTGGCTTCGGCGCGCTCGGGGTCGTCCATGATCGCGCTCTCGGTGATCTCCAGGCAGAAGGCCTGGGCCACCGCGCCGTGACGCTGCAGCAAGGTGTCCAGCTTGGCCGGCAGTTCATGGTCCAGCAGGTCGCGGGTGGACAGGTTGACCGAAATGCGCGCTATGCCCAGGCGCTGCAGCTCGGCCTGGTAGCGCGCCGTCTCCTCGAAGATCCACAGCGTGATGCGGCGGATGAAGCCGGTGCGCTCGGCAAACGGGATGAACTGCAGCGGCGGCACCAGCCCGCGCTGCGGATGTTGCCAGCGCACCAGCGCTTCGGCGCCGGTGGCGCGGCCGCTGCTCAGCGCGATCTTGGGCTGCAGGTACAGCCGCAGTTCGTCGTGTTCGAGCGCATGGCGCAACTCGCTCAGCAGCGACAGCGTCAGCGCGCTGGCGGTGTCGATCGCCGGGTCGTAGACCTGGGCGCCGCCGGTGTGCGCCTTGGCCGCGTACATCGCCACTTCGGCGCGGATCAGCAGCGCATCGGCATCGGCCGCATGTTCGGGCCAGCAGGCGATGCCGACGCCGGCGCTCAGGTCCACGGCCTGGTCGATCAGGGTCAGCGGCGCCTCGAAGGCGAGCAGCAGCTGCTCGGCCAGCGCGCTGGCGGCCCGGGCATCGGCGCCCGGCAGCAGCAGCGCAAATTCGTCGCCGCCCAGCCGGGCCAGCAGGTCGCCGGCGCTGACCGGGTTGCCGCCGGCCAGCGCGGCGCGCTGCGCCGCCTGCGACTGCATGGCCTGCTGCAGCCGCTCGGCCACGCCCTTGAGCAGGCTGTCGCCACTGGCATAGCCCAGCGCGTCGTTGACGTTCTTGAAGCGGTCCAGGTCCAGCATCAGCACGGCGATGTGCTCGTGTGCGGCGTTCGAGCGCGCGATCGCGGCGCGCACCGCGTCGCGGAACTGCACGCGGTTGGGCAGGCCGGTCAGGCGGTCCCAGTAGGCCAGGAGGCGGATCTCGCCCTGTTGCGCGGCGATGTTCACGCGCATGTGGTCGAAGGCCTTGGCCAGTTCGCCGATCTCGTCGCGGCGGTGGGTGTGTTCCAGCGGCGCGTCGTAGTCGCCGCGCCCCAGCCGTTCGCTGGCACGCGCCAGCGAACGCAGCGGCTGCGTCACACGCCGTGCCGTCAAGATGCTGCCCAGCGCGAACAGCAGCAGGCCGATCAGCGTCAGCGCGGCCAGCGTGAGTTGCAGGCTGCGGAAGGGCTCGATTGCGCGTGCCAGCGAACTGGTCAGCATCGCTCTGATCCGCGGGCCGTCCCCGGCGGTCAGCGCGACGCTGCGCACCAGGTGCGGCGTGCCGTCGATCAGCAGCTGGCCCTCGGCCGGCGCGGCGGCGAGCGTCTGCTGCAGCGCCGTGGCCTGCGCCGGCGCCAGGCTGCTCAGCAGCACGCGCGGCGCAGCACTCGCCGGCTGCAGCACCAGCGTGGCATCGAGGCCGCTGAGCGCATGCATGTCTTCGGCCAGCGTGGCATCGAGCGCAAAACCCATCACGACGAAGCCGACCAGCAGCGGCGACTTCATCGGCACCATCACGAACTGGTAGGGCCGCTGGCCGACGGCGGCCACCGCGCTGGTGCGCCTGGCCAGCTGCGGCGCCAGTGCGGCCAGCACCGGCAGCAGCGCGCTGTCGCTGGCGTCCGAGGTGGCCACCAGCTTCAGCTCGGTGTCCAGGAAGGCGGCCACCGAGGCATCGATGCGCGCGCCATGGTTGTCCAGTGCCGAGACGATGGTGGGGTTGTCATGCGTGCCCACTGCCTCGCGGAAGGCGTAGTCGGCGGCCAGCACCGCGGCGCCCTGCGCCAGCTGGGTGGCGCGCTGCTCCAGCAGGCGCTGCCAGATGCGCTCGCCCACGGTGAGCTGCTCGGCCAGCTGCGACCGGGCGTTGCGCTCGATGGTGGTGTGGATCACGCCAAAGCCCACCAACTGCACGGCCAGCAGCAGCAAGACCGACAGCATCGCCATGCGGCTGGACAGCCGCATGGCGTCGAAGCGCCACCAGGGCGCGCGCGCGGTCGGGTGGCCTGCCACGCGATCTGTTGCCCGGCCCGTCACGGTTTGGCGCCGGCCAGCTGCAGGCTGGCCTTTTCGGCGGTGCCGCCGATGCCGATGGTCAGCGCCTGTTCGACCGCCGCGGCCCCGGCCGGCAGGCTGGCGTGCCAGCCGCGCAGCTTGTAGGAGCCGGGTGGCAGGTCGGGCAGCGTCAGCCTGCCGTCGGCGCCGGTCTGGCCATGGTAGGGCGTGTCGACCACCACCACCCAGGCCACCATGCTGTCGTGGATGTTGCAGCCGAGCACGGCGATGCCGGCCTTGTCGAACACCACCGGGCTGGCCGGCGTGCCGACATAGAGCTTGATCTCGAAGGGCTTCACCGGCGAGAACGAATAGACGTGGTGACGCACCGTATCACGGTTAGGGAAGTTCACCGCACTGCCCACCGGCACGATGCTGACCTGCGGCACGAACTGCCGGCCGACCTGCGCGATCTCGATCCCGGCGGTCGGCTTCAGCGCCGCGCGGGCTTGCGGCGATTCAACGAACACCACCGCGCCGGGCAGCGGTTTGCCGGCGGCGTTGGTGACCAGCACCTCCAGCGGTGCCGCGCCCGCCGGCAGGCTGGCCAGCAGCGCCAAGGCGAAGGTGGACGCCAAGGTCGCACGCTTCAGCGGCACCGAGTGCAAAGTCATGGAATGATGGCCAGGCCTTGCAGCGGCCCGCCGCCGGCGATGGTGCCCAGCAGCGTGGCCGCGCCGCTGGCCAGGTCCACCCGGTACAGCCGTGTGCGGCCTGCGCTGCGCAGCGCGGCCAGCGCGGTGTTGTCGACATCGGCGATGTCGAACGAGGCATCCTGGAGCGGCCCGGTGCCCAGCGCGCCGACGGTGAACAGCCGCCCGCTGTTGGGCGAGACCACCGGCGCCAGGCCTTCGGCCGAGCCTTGCGTCAGCAGCGCGCCGAGGCCGGCATCGATGGCGTAGTTGGTGGTGAGCTTGTCGTCGCGCTGGTTGTAGGTGTAGGCCGCGGCCACCAAGCGCGGCGTGCGGCCGGTGTTCACGTCGCCGGGCGCGAACTGCAGCTCGGCATCGGGCTGCAGGCCGTCGCGGGTCGGGTCGCCGTCGATTGCCGCACCGGTGTCGGGGTGCAGCCGCAGGCTCTGGCCGCGGTCGCTGACGACGCGAAGGCGGTCGGCCACCGGGTTGACGTCGACACCGAACTGCTGGCCGTTCAGCGCCAGCGCGATCGGTGCGCCGACGGCGCTGAGCTGGCCGTTGCTTGCATCCAGCGTGTAGAGCTGGCCGCGCGAGGACAGCGTGTACAGCACGCCGCGCGAGACGCGGAAGTCCAGGCCCAGCAGCTGCTCGCCTGCAGGCAAGCCGATCACCGGTTTGCGTTCCTGCAGATCCTGCGGCCGGCTGGCGCTGAAGCGGATCAGCTCACCGCCCGGGGTCAGGCCCAGCAAGGTCTGGCGCAGCGCATTCGGCGGCGGTTCGTCCATCGAGGCGCAGGCGCCCAGCAGCAGGGCGCCGGTGGCCGCGCCCAGCCAGCGGTGGGCCGGGTGCCGCGCTGCGCCGGGCTCAGCCGCCCGCGCCGGCGATGAGGCCACCGCCGAGGCAGACGTCGCCGTCGTACAGCACGGCGGACTGGCCCGGCGTGACGGCCCACTGCGGCTGCTCGAAGCGCAAGCCGAAGCCGGCGTCACCGGATTCGTAACGGCAAGCGGCATCGGCCTGGCGGTAACGCGTCTTGGCGGCATAAACACCTGGCACCGGCGCGTGGCCGGCAACCCAGCTGGTGGCATCGGCCGTGAGCGTAGCCGATTGCAGCCAGGGATGGTCGTGCCCCTGCACCACCACGAGCACATTGCGTGAAAGATCCTTGCGTGCGACGAACCAGGGTGCGTGGTCCCCCGCGCCACGGACGGCCCCGCGCTCCTTGACACCGCCGATGCCCAGCCCTTGGCGCTGGCCCAGCGTGTAGAACGACAGCCCGACGTGCCGGCCCAGCGTGCGGCCACGATCGTCCTGGATCGGCCCGGGTTCGTGGCTCAGGTAGCGGTTGAGGAACTCGCGGAACGGCCGCTCGCCGATGAAGCAGATGCCGGTCGAATCCTTCTTCTTCGCGTTCGGCAGGCCAATCTCTTCGGCGATCTGGCGCACCGCCGTCTTCTTCAGCTCGCCGATCGGGAACAGCGTCTTCGCCAGCTGGGCCTGCGTCAGCCGGTGCAGGAAATAGCTCTGGTCCTTCGCGGGGTCCAGGCCCTTCAGCAGTTGGTGTTCACCATCGACCTGCCGCAGCCTCGCGTAGTGCCCGGTGGCAATCTTCTCGGCGCCCAGCCGCATCGCATGGTCGAGAAAGGCCTTGAACTTGATCTCGGCATTGCACAGCACATCGGGGTTCGGCGTGCGGCCGGCCTGGTATTCGCGCAGGAACTCGGCGAACACGCGGTCCTTGTACTCGGCGGCGAAGTTGACATGCTCGACCTCGATGCCGATGACATCGGCCACCGCCGCGGCATCGACGAAATCGACGTTCGACGAGCAGTATTCGCTGTCGTCGTCGTCTTCCCAGTTCTTCATGAAGATGCCGACGACCTCGTGCCCCTGGCGCTTCAGCAACCAGGCCGTGACGGCCGAATCGACGCCGCCGGAGAGGCCGACGACGATGCGTTGAGGGCTCATCATGTCAATTTTAGGTGGCGTGGGCAGGACCCCTCGCCTGTCGCTGGATTGGCGGGCAAGCACCTGCGAGACATCCGCGAGACATCCGACCCTCCGGCCGCGGCGCGGCGCGGCGCTGCGCTGTGCGACGATCGCTCCCCCCAACTTCGAGGAAGCCCACGCATGGTCCGGAACCTCCGCTTGCTGCGCCACTCCCTGCCCGGCCTGGCGACCGCCGCGGCATTGGCGCTGCCAGGCCCGACGGCACAGGCCGCCGACGAGGCGCCAACCTGGTATCTGAGCGGTGCCCGCATCCTGGTCGCGCCCGATGCCGCAGCGGTGATCGACGGCGTGGTGCTGGGCCGCGGCGGCAAGATCGTCGCAGTCGGCCCGAAGGGCGCGCTGGCCATTCCCGCCGACGCACGCGAGCTCGGCTGCGCCGGCGGCGTGGTCGCCGCGGG
>NZ_DATILJ010000121.1:0-18603 GCF_035476535.1 Aquabacterium sp. | reverse complement strand
CGATGCCGACGGTGCGCTGGTCGCACGCAGCATCGTCGTCTGCTTCGCCAGCGCTGCGCTCGGCACGGCCCTCGCCGGAACCCTGCTCAGCGGACTCGGTGGCCTGGGCTTCGGCATCGCGCTGGGCGTGGCCAGCGTGCTCGCGATGCCGTTCGCCCGGATGGCCTTCGCGCGACCCGCAGCGCGTGCGGTGACGCTAACGGCGACGGCCAACGTCGCAGCGCCAGCCGCCGAGTCGCCTTGATTCTTCCAACCCGTGATGGATGCCGACATGAACAAGAAACCGATGCGATCACGCCTCTCGATCGCCGCACTGATGGCGCTGGGTGCGCAGGCCGCTGGGGCTCAGCAAGCGGCCACGCCGCCCGATGCATCGGCAGCCGCACCTGCATCGGCATCCATACCCGCAGCGGCCTCCGCACCAGCCGCCACACAGCCAACCGATACGGTCACGGTCACCGGCAACGGACGCATCCAGCAGGTCCAGAGCGTGCCGATCGCGCTGCAGATCGTGCCGGCGGAACAGCTGCGCAAGCTCGGCGCCGCGAACCTCGCCGAGATGAACGGCTACATCCCGGGGCTGCAGATCGTTGCCGACCAGCCGACGCAGCCGCTGTTCACGCTGCGGGGCATCGGCACCGGTGACTTCGGCATCGGCACCGATGCGCCGGTCGGCGTGTACGTCGATGGCGTGTACACCGGCAAGACCGGTGGTGCGCTGCTGAACTTCAACGACGTCAAGCGGATCGAGGTCCTGAAGGGTCCGCAGGGCACGCTGTTCGGGCGCAACAGCGCCGGCGGCGCGATCTCCGTCGTGACCAACGATCCGGCCAGCACCTTCTCGGCCAGCGGCCTGCTGCGCCTGGGCAGCCACAACACGCGGCACGTCGAGGCGGTCGTGAACCAGCCGCTCGGCGACAACCTGGCCTTGCGCATCAGCGGCACGGGCCAGTTCAGCAAGGGCTGGCAGCGCGACGCGGCGAGCGGGCAGGCCGAGCGCGGCGAACACGCCTGGGGCACACGCATGGCGCTGGGCTGGAGCGCCTCCGACGCCACGCGCGTGGTGTTGACCTGGGAGCATGAAGACCTCGATCAGCGCGCCGTGCCGGCCATCGGCCTGCTGGAGACGCCGGCGGCCGGCGCCGACCCCGCGACCTACCTCGACCCGCGCAAGGCGCCGCTGTTGAACGACGTGCCCGACAACCAGGAGTCGCGCCGGTTCAACGGGGTCACGCTGCGCATCGAACATGCGATGCCCTGGGCCGACTTCACGTCGACCACCGCGTACCGGCACTTCAACTCGGTCAACCGCACCGACAACGACGGCACGAACCAGATCGCCACCTACCTGTCCACCGGCAACGTCGAAGGCAACACGACCTGGCAGCAGGAGTTCAGGCTCGCCGGCCGCAATGCGACGGTCGACTGGCTCGCCGGCGCCAGCTTCTTCCGCGAACGCGCGAAGCAGACGAGCGAGGTCCGCTCCGTCACCACCTCGCTGGACACCTTGTTCGGCAACGTCGCGGGCATTGCGCCGTTTGCCACCCTCAACGCCTTGACGCAGGCCGTGGGCGTGCCGGGCATCGACCTGCTGGGCCAGACCTGGCAGGAAAACATGGTCAACGCGGGCTCCTACGACGCCGCTGCGCTGTACGGCGATGCGATCTGGCATGTGACACCGGCGACGAACCTGACCACCGGCATCCGTTTCACGCGCGATAAGAAGCGCTTCAGCTGGTACAGCCCCGCGCGCACGGCAGAAGGGCTGGACGCGCAGCTCGGTGCGCTGAACGCAGCGGACTTCTTTCCGAGCCTGGTGGCCGCCGGCGCGCTGTCGCAGACCGACGCCGACACGCTGGCTGCTCTGGTCTCGACGAACCAGCTGATCCAGGGGCAGGGCGCGTCGAATGCGCCGCTCGAGGTGCAGAAGTCGTGGCGCAATGTCAGCCCGCGCGTGGTGCTCGACCACCGCATCGTGACCGACACGATGGTCTACGGCTCGGTCACGCGCGGCTACCAGGCCGGCGGCTTCAATGCGCTGGCGGTCAATGGCGACTACGCGCCCGAAACCGTCACCAGCTTCGAACTCGGCGTGAAGGGCCGGCTGCGTGACGCGGGCCTGAGCTTCAGTGCCGCGCTGTTCCACTACAAGTTCGAGAACCTGCAATCGCTGACCCTGGTGCCCTCGGGCAACCAGGCCGGCGTGCCTTCGTACCAGGTGTCGCTGAGCGACCAGCGCGCGACCGGCCTGGACCTCGAGGCGCGCTGGCAGGCCACACGCCAGTGGCGCCTGTACACCGCGGCCGAATACATCGACCAGACCTACAAGCGCCGCACGGCCAATGACGGCACCGACCTCAGCGGGCAGGCGGTTGGCACGCCCTACCTGAGTGCCACGCTCGGCACCGACTACCAATGGCCACTGGCCGGCGGCACCGCCACCGCGACGCTGCAAGGCGCCTACATCGGTGCGACCCGCTGCAACGCCGATTCGCTGGCGCAAGGCAGCTGCCTGCAGACGCCGCGCTTCCAGGTGGGTGGCGCCAGAACGCGCCTGGACGCTCGCCTGGGCTGGGAGAGTGCGCCCACGGCCTCGGGCAGCTGGGGCGTCGCGCTGCTGGTCAACAACCTTGCCAACAAGCGCTACGTCACCAGCGTCAACTACGTCGCGGCCGGGCTGGGCTCGCCCTACGCGATGATCACGCCGCCGCGCTTCATCGGCCTCGAACTGCGCGCCAGCCTGTGAGCGGAGGCACCGCTGTCATGCCGTCGGGAACGTCCACACCCATGCCGCTGCGCTTTCCGAAGGACTTTCTCTGGGGCGTCGCCACCTCGGCCTACCAGATCGAGGGCGCGCTGCACGAGCACGGTCGCGGGCCATCGATCTGGGACAACTTCTGTCGTCAAGGCGGACGCATCGCCCGCGGCGACACCGCCGAGACCGCCTGCGATCACTACCATCGGTATCGCGAAGACGTCGCACTGATCGCCGGGCTCGGTGTCGGCGCGTATCGCTTCTCGATCGGCTGGTCGCGCATCCAGCCCGACGGCACCGGGGTGCCGAATCGCCAGGGCCTGGCGTTCTATTCGCGCCTGGTCGATGAATTGCTCGCGCGTGGGATCACGCCGATGCTCACGCTGTACCACTGGGACCTGCCGCAGGCCTTGCAGGACGCCGGTGGCTGGCTGAATCGCGACACCGCCGAGCGCTTCGCCGAGTTCGCGCAGCTCATGGCGCGGCTGCTCGGCGATCGTGTGCCGCACTGGATCACCCACAACGAGACCTTCGAGCACACCGTGCTCGGCCATGCGCTGGGCACGCATGCGCCGGGGCTGACGCTGGGCCTGGACTGCTTTGCGGTCGTGCACCACCTGCTGCTGTCGCACGGCCAGGCCGTGCAGGCGCTGCGCGCGAACCTGCCGGCGCAGGCGCAGGTCGGCATCGCGCAGAGCATGGCCCCGGCGCGGCCGGCCACCGACAGCGCCGAAGATCGATCTGCCGCGGCGCTGCTGCATCTGCTGCACGAGCGCCAGCACAACGAGCCGCTGCTGCTCGGCCGCTATCCGGACGAGCTGGCTGCCCTCGGCCTCGACCTGTCGGCGATCCGCCCGGGCGATCTGGCGACGATTGCGCAGCCGCTCGACTTCTTCGGCATCAACTACTACAACCCCAACCATGTGCAGGCCACGCCGCCGGGCTCGCCGGTGCCGCTGAGGGAGGCCGAAGCCCCCGCGCACTACGAGCGCACCGAGATGGGCTGGCCGATCATTCCGCAAGGGCTCACCGAACTGCTGCTCGATCTGCGGCAACGCTATGGCGAGAAGCTGCCGCCGCTGGTCATCACCGAGAACGGCACGGCGGTGCCCGACGCGCTCGACGCCGGTGGCTGCGTCGACGATCCTCGGCGCATTGACTACCTCGACCAGCACTTGCTGGCATTGCGCACGGCGATGGACGGCGGCGTCGACGTGCGCGGCTATTTCGTCTGGTCCTTGCTCGACAACTTCGAGTGGGCGGAAGGCTACCGGCCGCGCTTCGGACTGGTGCATGTCGACTACGCCACGCAGCGGCGCACGCCGAAGCGCTCTTACCACTGGTACCGGGATCTGATCGCCGCGCAAGGATGAACGGCCAGCCCGCACTCGCACTCGTCGAGCCGCAAGCGCCGGTCGGCAAGGGCTTCATGGCCTTGCTCGCGCTGTCCAACCTCGGCCTGTGGATGGCGCTGTTCGCGCCGATCCAGGTTTTGCTCGCGCAGCAGATGGAGATCATCGCTCCGGCCGGCAAGGAGGCCGCGCTGGGCTGGGTCACCGGCATCGGTGCGCTGGTGGCCATGCTCGCCAATCCGCTGTTCGGTGCGCTCTCCGACCGCACCACCTCACGCTTCGGGCGCCGCCAGCCGTGGAATCTGGCCGGTGCGCTGGTCGGTGCCATCGCGCTGGTGATGCTCGGCCGCCAGAGCACGCTGGCTGGCGTCACGCTGTGGTGGTGCGTGGTGCAGCTGGCGCTGAACGCGATGCTCGCCGCGCTAACTGCCGAAGTACCCGACCAGGTGCCGGTGCCGCAACGGGCGCTGTGCAGCGCCTGGTTCGGCGTGACCCAGCCCTTGGGCGTCGTGGCCGGTACCTTGATCGTCACCGCGGCGGTCAGCGGCATCGCCTCAGGCTACGCGGCTGTCGCCGGCTCACTGATGCTGTGCGCGCTGCCGTTCCTGCTGTGGACACGCAATACGCCCTTGCCGCGCGAAGACCGGCCGCCATGGCAGTGGCGGGCGTTCCTGGCGGGGTTCTGGATCAGCCCGCGCCAGCATCCGGATTTTGCGTGGGCCTGGCTCACGCGCTTCCTGATCAACCTGGGCAATGCGCTGGCGACGCTGTACCTGCTGTACTTCCTGCGCGACCAGGTCCGCTACGGCACGCTGTTCCCTGGCGAGACGGCCGAGGACGGGCTGTTGATCCTGGTGGGGGTCTACACCGCCGGCGTGCTGGTCTCTGCGTTTGCCGCCGGCATGCTTTCCGATCGCTCGGGCCGCCGCAAGGTCCACGTCATCGCCGCCAGTGGGGTGATGGCCGTGGCGAGCGGGCTGCTGGCGCTGTGGCCGACCTGGCCGGTGGCCGTCGCGGCCGGCGCGCTGATGGGCCTGGGCTACGGCATCTACGTCGCGGTGGACCAGGCCCTGATCACGCAGGTGCTGCCGGCAGCCGCCGACCGCGGCAAGGACCTGGGCGTGATCAACATCGCGAACTCCGCACCGCAGGTGCTCGCCCCGGCGATCGCAGCCGTGCTGGTGACGCAGCTGGGTGGCTACACCGCGCTGTTCCTCTTCGCCACGGTCGTCACCTTGCTCAGCGGGGGGCTCGTCGGCAAGATCCGTGGCGTGCGCTAACCCCCAGCCATCAATCGATGCTCACCTTCGCGTCCTTGACCAACTTGGCGAACTTCTCTGTCTCGCTCTTGATCTGCAGGGCCATCTGTTCCGCGCTGTTGCCGATCGGCTCGGCGCCGATCTCTTCCATGCGCTTGCGGAACTCCGGCGACTGAATCGCCTTGACCATCTCGGTGTTGAGTCGGGCCAGCACGTCCTTGGGCGTGGCCGCTGGCGCCAGCACGCCGAACCAGGTACCGATGTTGAAGCCGCTCAGTCCGGCTTCCTCCAGCGTCGGCACCTCCGGCAAGGCCGAGGAGCGCTTGGCCGTGGTCACCGCCAGCGCGCGCAGCTTGCCGCCCTTGATGTGCTGCAGCACCGGTGTCACCGTGTCGAAGGACAGCGTGACCTGCCCGCCCAGGAGGTCGGTGGTCAGCGGGCCGCTTCCTTTGTAGGGTACGTGGACCAGGTCGGTGCCCGTGAGGTTCTGGAACTGCGTGCCGATCAGGTGCTGCGCCGTGCCGTTGCCGTTCGAGCCGTAGTTGTAGTGACCGGGCCTGGCCTTGATCAACGCGACCAGCTCCGCCACGTTGCGGGCCGGCGTGCCCGCATTCACCACCAGCACGTTCGGCACCAGGGCGATCGTGGTGATCGGCGCCAAGTCCTTCTGGAAGTCATACGGCAGCTTCTTGTAGACGCTGGAGGCGATGGTGTGATGCACGGCGCCCACCAGCAGCGTGTAGCCGTCCGGCTTGGCCTTCGCCACGTAGTCGGCGCCGAGCGTGGCGCCCGCGCCCGGCTTGCTTTCCACGATCACGGTCTGGCCGAGGCTCTGCGTCAGTTTGTCGGCCAGCGCGCGCGCCAGCACGTCGGTGGTGCCACCGGCCGGGAAGGGCACGACCAGACTGACCGGCTTGCTCGGCCAGGCCTGCGCCATCGCGCCGCCGCCGGACAGGGCCAGCGCCAGCGCGATGGCCTGGAGGGTGCGGCGGCGATCGAGGGTGTGAATGTCTTTCATGCGGGTCTCCACGGTGGCCACCCTCAAGCGGCCTTGCGCTGGGCACTGCCGGCGAGCAGTTCGCAAACCGCCCGCGTGACTTCGGCGGTGCTCGCCTTGCCGCCCAAGTCGCCGGTGTGCAGCGCCGGGTTGGCGGTGACCTGCTCGATTGCCTGCATGACACGCTTGGCGGCATCGAACTCGCCCAGGTGCTCCAGCAGCATCACCACCGACCAGAAGGTGCCGACCGGGTTGGCCAGGCCCTTGCCCATGATGTCGAAGGCCGAGCCGTGGATGGGCTCGAACATGCTCGGGTAGCGACGCTCCGGATCGATGTTGCCGGTCGGCGCGATGCCCAGGCTGCCCGCCAGCGCGGCGGCCAGGTCGCTCAGGATGTCCGCGTGCAGGTTCGTCGCGACGATGGTGTCCAGCGACGCGGGGCGGTTGATCATGCGCGCCGTCGAGGCGTCGACCAGTTCCTTGTCCCAGGTGACGTCCGGGAACTCCCGGGAGATCTGTAGCGCGATCTCGTCCCACATCACCATCGCATGGCGCTGGGCATTGCTCTTGGTGATGACGGTCAGCAGCTTGCGGGGACGTGACTGCGCCAGCTTGAACGCGAAGCGCATGATGCGTTCGACGCCGGCACGGGTCATCATCGACACATCGGTGGCGGCCTCGATCGGGTGGCCCTGGTGCACGCGGCCGCCGACGCCGGCGTACTCGCCTTCGGAGTTCTCGCGCACGATGACCCAGTTCAGGTCATCGGGGCCGCAGCGCTTCAGCGGGCCGTCGATGCCGGGCAGGATGCGCGTCGGGCGCACGTTGGCGTACTGGTCGAAGCCCTGGCAGATCTTCAGGCGCAGGCCCCACAGCGTGATGTGGTCGGGGATGTGCGGGTCGCCGGCCGAGCCGAACAGGATCGCGTCCTTGTTGCGCAGCGCGTCCAGGCCATCGGCCGGCATCATCACGCCGTGCTCGCGGAAGTAGTCGCCGCCCCAGGCGAAGTTCTCGAACTCGAAACGGAAGGCCTTGCTCGACGCGGCGAGCGCTTCCATCACGTGCTGGCCGGCAGGAACGACTTCCTTGCCGATGCCGTCACCGGGGATGGTGGCGATTGAGTAGGTCTTCATGGCGTGTTTCCGTGGAGGGGTGGGCGGTGAAGAGACTGTAGGAAGGGCACGGCCCGCGCGCGCACCGCTAAAGTGAATCCATCATTAACCTGGATCTCACAATGGATCCTGGACGGAGCACACATGAGCAGCGGCATTCAACCGGCAGACCTGGGGTTCTTTTCGGTGCTCGCGAGTGCCGGCAGCCTCAGTGCCGCCGCGCGGGAACTGGGCGTCACGACACCCGCGGTGAGCAAGCATCTGGCGCTGATGGAGTCGCGGGTCGGCGTGTTGCTCGTGATCCGCACGACGCGGCGCATGAGCCTGACGCCCGAGGGCGAGCTGTACCTGGCGCACGCCCGCCGCATCCTCGGCGAGATCGACGACATGGCGCAGCTGCTCGGCGTGTCCAAGGCCACGCCCCAGGGCCTGCTCCGCGTCAATGCGACATTAGGCTTCGGGCGCAGCCATGTGGCGCCGCTGATCTCCCGCTTCGTGCGCAAGTACCCCCAGGTCGAGGTGCAGCTGCAGCTGTCGGTGAATCCGCCCCCGCTCACGGAAGACAGCTTCGACGTCTGCATCCGCTTCGGTGCGCCGCCGGACGCCCGCGTGATGGCGAAGCACATCGCGCCGAACCGTCGGCTGCTGTGCGCCGCGCCGGTCTATCTGGCCCGGCACGGCATGCCCAAAGTGCCGAACGACCTCACGCGGCACAACTGCATCGGCATCCGGCAGGGCGAAGAAGCCTACGGCGTGTGGCGCCTGACCAGCGGCCGTGGCCGCAACGCCAGCACGCAGGCCGTGAAGACGCGCGGCAACCTGACGACCAACGACGGCGAGATCGCCGTCAATTGGGCGCTCGACGGCCACGGCATCGTGATGCGCGCCGAATGGGACATCGAGCGCTATCTGAAGAACGGCCGTCTCGTGCAGGTGCTGCCGCAGTACTGCACGCCCGATGCGGACATCCATGCGGTGTACCCGCAGCGGCATCAGTTGGCGGCACGCGTGCGGGCGTTCGTGGACTTTGTGGCGCTGTCGCTGCGTCAGTACGCGGCAGCAAGCAAGCCATAGCTGGCCGTTGCGGATTCGAGGGCTGCGATACTGGCCGCTCAAGACCCCAGGAGTTCATGTGCTGCCCGATACGCCCTTGCTGCTGGCATTCGTGGGCGCGAGCCTGGTCCTCGCGCTGACGCCTGGCCCCGCCGTCGTCTACATCGTGGCCCGAACGCTGGCGCAGGGGCGTGCTTGCGGGCTGGCTTCGGTGCTGGGTGTGGCGCTCGGCAACTTCTCCAATGCCGTGGGCGCCGCGCTCGGGCTGGCCGCCTTGTTCGCGGTGTCGTCGACCGCTTTCACGGTGGTGAAGTGGGCCGGCGCGGCCTACCTCGTCTACCTCGGTCTGCGGATGTGGCGAACGGCGCCGGCCGTCGCGGACGCGACGCCACAAGCGCCGGTGCAAGCCGTGCGGCGCATCTTCCGCGATGGCTTTCTGGTCGCACTGCTGAATCCGAAGACGACCTTGTTCTTCGCGGCCTTTCTGCCGCAATTCATGGACGCGCATGCCAGCCCGCTGATGCAGACCCTCGCGCTCGGCGGTGTCTTCGTCGCCATCGCCTGCTGTACGGACTGTGTCTACGTGCTGACGGCAAGCCTCGTCGCACCCCGCTTGCGGCGCGCGGCGCGCCACGCTGCCTGGGGCCATCGACTGGCGGGCACCTCCTTCATCGGCCTGGGCGTGCTGACGGCCCTGGGCACGCGGCCGACACGCTGAGCCGGTGCGTCGGGCGCGCGGCAGTCACTGTCGCGTCGTGCGCTCCCAGGCGTGCCGCACGGCACGCTGGAAACGCTGCCAGCTGCTTTGCGGATAGCGCCGCTCCCAATCGGCACGCGCTTGCGGCTCGATCTCGTCCCAGCTGCGGCCGTCGTAGCGGCTGTCCGACACCAGCGCGTGACCGTAGCGGTACGCCGCATCGAAGTCGTCGTAGGTGGTGCCCTGCGCCGCGTACAAGGCTTCGTACTCGGCGCGGAAGTCGTCGGCGAAGTGATCGAACGCCGCGACGACGACATGACCGTAGACACGCACCCCACCGATGCTGACCTCCTGCCGGTGCACGACGCTGCCCGGGCCTGCGCCCACCGGTGTTGATGCGGCCGCGTCGGAAGCGGCTGCGGGGCTTTGCCAACCCGCCCGCAGCCATTCGGCGATGCGATCATCGATGTCGACGGCGCCCAGCGCCAGCAAGGTGTCGCGGGCGGTGGCCGCCTGCGCCTCATCGCCGGCGTCGACCTGAACCACCCGCCCGCCGCGGCGCATGGCTTCCTCGTAGTGCGCCAGGTGCGGTTCCTCGACGCCGAACAGCACGGACAGGCGATGCAGCAGGCCGGTCAGCGGACCACCTTCGATCTCGGCGGTAGGGGGGATGACCTGGGCATCGGCCGCGTCGCTGTGCTGGATGACGTGCACCGAGGATGCGTTGAAGCCGCGGGCCTTCACGGCCTGCGCGGCCTTCTGCGCGTCTTCGGCTTTGTCGAAGAGGGCGATGACGGTGTGCTTCACGGATCACCTCCTGTGCGTCGGCAGTGAATGATGCGCCGATCAGCGGGCAGATCGCATTCCCACCTTCGGCAGTGAGGTCGGCTTCGCCGCGGGGACTGCCGACAATGGGGTGATGCGCGAGGTCCTGCCGTCCACCCCGGTCACCGCCGATGCCACTGCGGCCGCGGCGGCCGCTGCGGCGCCGGGGTGGCACTACACGGTGTCGGTGCGTGCCCTGTGCGAGTTCACCGCCAAGCGCGGCGATCTCGACCGCCGGTTCACGCCGACGGCCACGGCGCTGGAGGGCCTGCAGGGGCAGCAGACCGTGGCCAACCGACGTGGCCAGGACTACGAGACCGAGATCGCGCTGGAAGGGCTGTACGGCGCGCTGCGCATTCGCGGCCGTGCCGACGGCTACGACCCGCGCCGCCGCTGCCTGGAAGAGATCAAGACGATCCGCGGCCACCCGGACGAGATCCCGGAGAACCGCCGCCAGCTGCACTGGGCGCAGCTGCAGTGCTACGGTGCGCTGTTCTGCCGGGCCCGCGGCCTGGCGGAGATTGCGCTGGCGCTGGTGTACTTCGATGTCGCCGCGCAGACCGAGGTGGAGTTGCGCCAGGTCTTCGGCGCCGAGGAACTGGATCAGATCTTCGCCGGGCGCTGCGCCGCGTTCCTGGCCTGGGCGCAGCAGGAGGCCGAACACCGCAGGGCGCGCGATGCGGCACTGCAAGCGCTGGCCTTTCCGAAAGGAACGTTCCGTGCCGGTCAGCGCGACCTGGCGGCTGCGGCCTACCGTGCCGCCGCCAACGGGCGCTGCCTGCTGGCCCAGGCGCCGACGGGCATCGGCAAGACCGTCGGCACCTTGTTCCCGCTGCTGCGCGCCATGCCGGCGCATGGCATCGACAAGCTGGCCTACCTCACCTGCAAGGGCACGGGCCGGCTGCCTGCGCTGGAGGCTTTGCAGGCCTTGCGGGCCGGCGCTGCGGGCCAGGCATTGCGCGTGTTGGCGATGGTGCCCAAGACGCAAGCCTGCGAACACCCGGACAAGGCCTGCCACGGCGATGCGTGCCCGCTGGCCCGCGGGTTCTACGAGCGCCTGCCCGCCGCCCGTGAAGAGGCCGTGGCCGAGGGCTGGCTGGACGCCGCGGCCCAGCGCCGCATCGCGCTGCGCCACGGTATCTGCCCCTACTACCTGGGCCAGGAGCTGTTGCGCTGGGCCGATGTGCTGGTCGGCGATGTGCAGCACCTCTTCGACAGCAGCGGCCAGCTCTGGGGCTTGATGCAGGCGCTCAACTGGCAGCTGGCCGTGCTGGTCGACGAAGCCCACAACCTGGTCGAGCGCACACGGCAGATGTACAGCGCCGAGCTTCAGCTCAGCCAGATCCGCACGGCAGCGAAAGTTGCGCCGGCCATGGTCAGCGGCCCTTTGCACGGCTTGCTGCAGGCCACCGAAGACCTGGTCGCGGACGCTGCGGCGCCCTACGCCGTGCTCGAGGCCGTGCCCGATGCGTACACGCAGGCGCTGCAGGCCGCGGTGGGGGCCTTGTCGGAGCACTTCCACCAGCATCCGCTGTCGCTGGGGCCCTTGCTGAACTTCTTCTTCGAACTGCAGCGCTTCCTGCGCCTGGTCGAGGCCTTGAGCGACCACTCCTTGTTCGATGTGCAGACCCTGGCCCGCGAGCGAAGCAGCGCCGGCGATGTCGATGCCGACGCAGCGGCGGCCGACGGCGTGCTGTGCGTGCGCAACGTGGCGCCGGCCTGCTTTCTGCGCCAGCGCTTCAGGGACTTGCACAGCGTCACGCTGTTCTCCGCCACCTTGTCGCCGCCCGACTACGCCATCCGGCTGCTCGGCTTGCCGGAGAACACCGCCTGGATCGACGTGCCACCGGCCTTTCCGGCCGAGCACTTGAGCGTGCAGGTGGCCGACGGCATCTCCACGCGCTTTGCGCACAGGGACAAGTCGCTGCAGCGGCTGGTCGATGTGATCGCCCGGCAGTTCGATGCGCACCCCGGCAACTACCTCGCCTTCTTCAGCAGCTTCGACTACCTGGACAAGGCCGCGTCGCTGCTGGCGCTGCGGCGTGCCGACATCACCCAGTGGCGCCAGGATCGCAGGATGGGCGCGGCGGCAAGGCAGGACTTCCTCGCGCGCTTCGACCCTCAGGGTCAGGGCATCGCCTTCGCCGTCCTGGGCGGCGTGTTCGCGGAGGGCGTGGACCTGCCGGGCGCGAAGTTGATCGGCGCCTTCATCGCCACACTGGGCCTGCCGCCCGTGTCGGCGACGCAGGACCAGATCACCGCGCGCATGGACAAGCTCTTCGGCGCCGAGCATGGCTACGCCGATCTGATCCCGGCGATGCAGAAGGTGGTGCAGGCCGCCGGCCGGGTGCTGAGAACGCCCGAGGACCGGGGCTGGCTCTGGTTGCTGGACGACCGCTACCGGCGAGGCGATGTCGCAGCGCTGTTGCCGCCCTGGTGGGGGCCGGGGACCTCAGCCCCGTGACGGGGAAGCCTCGGTGCACAGGGTCGATGACCGGAACGGGTTGCCCGGGGGCGGCGCAGTGAGTGTGCTGTCACGCGCCGTCTTCGCTCAGTCCAGCTTCACGCCGGCGTCCTTGACCAGCCTGGCCCAGAAGCGGTTGTCGTCGTTGAGAAAGGCCGCAAAGTCCTCGGGCGAGGCCGACAGCGCCACTTCCGTGCCTTCGCGCGCCAACGCGGCTTTCACGTCGGCGCGCTGCATCACCTGCTGCGTGGCCTCGAAGAGCTTCTTCATCACCTCGGGCGGCGTGCCCACCGGCACGAAGAAGCCGTACCAGAACGATAGGCTGTAGGCCGGCAGCCCGGCCTCGAGCGTGCCCGGCACGTCCGGTACCAGCGAGGACCGGTTCGTGCTGGTCACGGCCAGCGCTTTCAGGCGCCCGGCCTGCACCATCGGCAGCACCGAGGGCGGCGTGCCGAAGGTGAGCTGCGCATCGCCCGCCACCACCGCCTGGATCGCCGGTGCGCCGCCCTTGTAGGGGATGTGCACCATCTCCACGCCGGCCACCTTGCTGAAGTGCGCCGCGCCCAGGTGCGGCGCCGAGCCGATGCCGGAGGTGGTGTAGTTCAGGAAGCCGGGCCTGGCCTTCGCGGCGGCGATGAGGTCCTGCACGCTGTTGATGCCGGCACCGGGATAGACCGCGATCACCAGCGGCGACGTGGTGACGCGGGTCACCGGCACCAGGTCTTTCGCGGCATAGCTGAGCTTGGCATTCAGCGCCGGGTTGACCGAGATGCTGCTGGGGCTGGCGATCAGCAGCGTGTAGCCATCGGCCGGCGCCTTGGCCACGAAATCGGCCGCCAGGCTGCTGCCGGCGCCGGCGCGGTTCTCGACGTTCACGCTCTGGCCCAGCACGCGGCCCAGCGGGTCGGCGATGGTGCGTGCGACGTAGTCGGCCGCGCCGCCCGGCGCGAAGCCGATCACCAGGCGGATCGGCCTGGCCGGCCAGGCCTGGGCCAGCGCGCTGCTGCCGCCGCCCAGCAGGCCCAGGAACAGCGTGGCCAGCAGCGCGCGGCGCGCCGTCAGGGGGAGGGCAGGGTGGTCCATGGTGTCTCCGGTGGGGCGCTCTGCGGCGCAGCGCTCAGTCGCTGATCTTCAGCACGATCTTGCCCAGGTGCTGGTTGGCTTCCATGTGCGCCTTGGCGGCCGCGAGCTCGTCGAAGGCGAACACGCGGTCCACCAGCGGCCGGATGCGGCCATCGGCAATGGCCGGTAGCACATCGGCCACGAAGGCGGGCACGCCGGCGGCGCGCTGGTCGGCACTGCGCATCTTGTTGGACACGCCGAACAGCGTGAGCCGCCTGGCGTGCAGCGCCTGCAGGTCGATCTCGGCCTTCAGCGTGTGGTCGACATAGCCCACGGTGGCCAGCCGCCCTTCGAAGGCCAGCGTGCGCACGCATTCGGCGAACACCGTGCCGCCCACGGTGTTGACCACCAGGGCCACGCCCTGGCCGCCAGTGGCTTCCAGCACCGCGGCCGCGAAGTCCGGCGCACGCGTGGGCAGGGCCAGATCCAGGCCCAGGGCCTGCAGCCGCGCCAGCTTGTCGGGCGAGCCCGATGTGCCGATGACCCGCGCGCCCAGCGCCTTGGCGGTCTGCAGTGCGGCGACGCCGACGCCGGACGACACACCGGTGACCAGCAGCCAGTCGCCGGCCTTCAGGCGGCCTTGCAGCACCAGCATGTCGTGCACCACCAGGAAGGTCAGCGGCACCGCGGCCGCGGCTTCCAGGCCCAGGCCAGCCGGCACCGGCAGCGCTTCGCGGGCGTCCATCACCGCGTACTCGGAGAACGCGCCGGCGCAGCGGCCCATCACGCGCTGGCCGATCGCCACACCGCTGACGCCCGCACCCAGCGCGACGATCTCGCCCGCGCCCTCCATGCCGGCGGGCTTGGGTGCGCCGCCCTTGATCAGCCCGCCGGGGATGAATTCGCCACGGTTCAGGCCGGCGGCGTGCATCTTCAGCAGCACCTGGCCAGGGCCAGGTTCGGGCCGGGGCGCGTCGCCCCGTTGCAGCACGGCTTGCGTGCCTTCCACGCGCAGGGTGTAGGACTTCATCGGGGGCTCTCTTTCCTTGGCGCCGTGCTCACCCGCCCTTGAACTGGGGTTGGCGTTTTTCCATGAAGGCGCGGCGGCCTTCGGCGTAGTCTTCGCTCTCGAAACAGCCGAGGATCAGTTCGCGGCAGCGCAGGGCGTCCAGGTCCGGCGAGGGTTTGAGGATCTCGCCGACGATCTGCTTGGCCGCGGCGATGGTCAGCGGCGCGTTCTCGCCGATGCGGGTGGTGTACTCGGCCAGCAGCGCCGGCAGCTCGTCCACCGGGCTGGTGCGCGACACCAGGCCCAGGCGCAAGGCCTCGGCCGCGTCGATGCGGCGCGCGGTGTAGAACAGGTCCTTCGCGGCGCCCACGCCGATCAGGTCCACCAGGTTCTTCAGCGCGGAGTAGCGGTAGCCCAGGCCCAGCCGCGCGGCCGGAATCGCGAACACCGCGTCGCTGGCGGCGATGCGGATGTCGCAGCTGATGGCCACGTTCACACCGCCGCCGATGCACCAGCCGCGGATGCAGGCCAGTGTGGGCTTGGCCGCGTGGTAGATGGCCATCAGCGCCTCTTCGGCCAGCGCTTCGTAGTGCTGGACGGCTGCCTTGGCGGCGCGCTGGTCTTCGAACTGCGAGATGTCGGCGCCCGAGACGAAGGCCTTGTCGCCCGCGCCGGAGAACACCACCAGCCGCACGCGTTCATCACCCGCGGCCTGCGCCAGCAACGGCGGCACGGCGCCCCACATGTCCACGCTGAGCGCGTTGTGCCGGGCCGGGTTGTTGAAGACGATGTGCAGCGCACTGCCTTCCAGGCGCACCAACACGCGCTCGGTGGGGGAGACGTAGTCGCTCGGGGTCGGGGGGAGGGTCGGGGTGCTCATCAGAACACTCCCCGCGCCTTCATCTGCGCGATGTCGCCGGGCGTCAGGCCCAGTTCACCCAGCAGCTCTTCGGTGTGTTCACCGCGCCGCGGCGCCGCACGCACCAGCGTGCTGGGCGTGCGGGCCAGCGTCACCGGCTGGCCGACCAGGCGTTGCAGGCCCAGGCGCTCGCTGACGACCTCCTGCACCAGTCCCAGGTGCTGCACCTGCGGCTCGGCAAAGACTTCCTGCATGTCGTTGATGTGGCCGCAGGCCACGCCGTCCTGGTTGAAGCGCTCTATCCAATAGCTTCTATCCTGATCGGCCAGGCGCTGGTTGATCGCGGCATTGAGCGCGTCGCGGTTGATGCCGCGGCCGGCCTTGTCGTGGAAGCGCGGGTCGGTGATCCATTCCGGCGCGCCCAGCGTGGTGCAGAAGCGCTCCCAGATCTTGCTGCCGAACACGGCGATGTTCAGGTAGCCGTCGCGCGCCTTGTAGACCCCGGTGGGGATGCTGGTGGGATGAAAGTTGCCGGCCTGCGTCGCGACCTCGCCATCGGCCAGCCAGCGTGCGGTCTGGAAATCCATCATGCAGACCATCGATTCCAGCAGCGAGGTGTGCAGCCACTGGCCCTTGCCGGAGACTTCGCGTTCCAGCAGCGCCACCAGGATGCCCTGCGCCGCGAAGATGCCCGCGCACAGGTCGGCAATCGGAATGCCCACGCGCACGGGCCCCTGGCCGGCCAGGCCGGTGACCGACATCAGCCCGCCCAGGCCCTGGGCGATCTGGTCGAAGCCCGGACGTGCGCTGAGCGGCCCGGTCTGGCCGAAGCCCGAGATGCTGGCGTAGACCAGCCGCGGGTGGTCCTGGGCCAAGGTCTCGGGGTCGATGCCCAGCCGGAACTTCACGTCGGGGCGAAAGTTCTCGACCACCACGTCGGCGGTGGCGATCAGCTTTTTCAGCGCCGCGATGCCCTCGGGCTCTTTCAGGTTCAGCGTGACGCTGCGCTTGTTGCGGTGCGTGTACTGGTAGTCGCTGCCGTCCTGGCCGCCCAGCGTGTCGTCGCCGCGCAGGTGCTCGGGCATCTGCACCTGGATCACGTCGGCGCCCCAGTCGGCCAGTTGCCGGCAGGCGGTGGGGCCGGCGCGCACCTGCGTCAGGTCGATCACGCGAAAGCGCGCCAGGGCGCTGGAAGCGGGCACATGCGGCATGGCAGGCAGGCCGGGACAAGCCCGGGAAGTGAGCCGCAAGTGTTGTCTGATGCCGCCAAAGTGTCAACACTTTGATCTCTATCGAAAACACTTGGAGGTCCCCAAAGGCCTTCGCTTGCGCTAGCATCGGCGCCATGCCGACCCGCACTGCCACCCCCAGGAGCACGGCTCCGGCCCGCGCCAAGGCGCCGAGCAAAGCACCGAACAAGGCGCCAGCCCTCAAGCCCGAACAAGGCCTGGCGCACGGCATCTGCGAACAGCTGCAGCAGCTCATCTACAGCGGTGAAGTGGCCCCCGGCGAGCGCCTGAACGAAGCGGCGCTGGCGCTGCGCATGGGCACCAGCCGCGGGCCCATCCGCGAGGCCATCCGCATGCTCACCGGCATCGGCCTGGTGGTGGCGGTGCGCAACCGCGGCGTGTTCGTGCGCCAGATTTCCGTGCGCGAAATGTTGGAGATCTACGAGCTGCGCGCGCTGCTGTTCGGCTTTGCCGCGCAGCAGGCGGCCGAACACCTGAGCGATGCCGACCGCCAGGAATTCGAGCAGCTGCTGGACGGCATGGACGCCGCCTGCGAAGCCGGCGAGGGCCAGCGCTACTACGGGCTGAACCTGCGCTTCCATGCGCTGGTGATGGCGCAGTGCCACAACCAGCGCGCGCAGCAGGCCTACGAAGACCACGCCAAGGAGCTGCACCTGTACCGGCGGCGCTACTTCAACGCCACCCTCAACATGCGCCGCTCCAACAGCGAGCACCGCCGCATCTTCGAAGCCATCAGCAGCGGTAGCGCGGACCGCGCCGCCAAGCTGGCGCAGGCCCATGTGCTGCAGGGCCGCCAGCGCCTGCTGTCCACGCTGGACATGCCGGCCGTGCCGCCGGCACTGCCGGCATCGCCGGTGAGGAAACAAGCATGAACAGACGCACCCTGCTGCAAGCCGCCCCCGCGCTGCTGGCCCTGCCGGCAGGGGCCCAGGCGCCGTTCCCGAACAAGCCCATCCGCTACATCGTGCCGGTGGCCCCGGGCGGCGGCAGCGATTTCGTCGGCCGCACCGTCACCGAACGCTGGGGCCAGGTGCTCAGGCAGACCATCGTGGTCGACAACCAGAGCGGCGGTGGCGGCACCATCGCGTGCCAGGCCACGGCGCGCGCCGTGCCCGACGGCTACACGCTGATGCAGGGCTACGTGGCCACGCACGGCACCAGCCCCGCCACGCGCAAGCTGCCCTACGACGCGATCAAGGACTTCACGCCGGTGGGCATGATCGGCGGCACGCCGAACGTGCTGGTGGTCAACGCCACGCTGCCGGTGAACACGCTGCAGGAGTTCGTGGCCTACCTGCGCCAGAACCCGGGGCGCCTGAGCTACGGCTCGGCCGGGCCCGGCTCGCTGACGCACCTGACGATGGAGTTGTTCAAGCAGCAGATCAACTCCTTCATCGTGCACATCCCCTACCGCGGCATTGCACCGGCCTTCACCGACCTCATCGGCGGCCAGACGCAGGCCATGTTCCCCGGCCTGGCCGCCGCCGTGCCGCACATCCGTTCCGGCCGCGTGCGGCCGCTGGCGGTGACGGGCGGGGCGCGCCACCCGCAGTTCAAGGACCTCCCGACGCTGGACGAGTCCGGCTACAAGGGCTTCGACGCACAGCAGTGGTACGGCGTGGTCGGTCCGGCCGGTTTGCCGCCGGCGGTGGTCAAGCAGTTGAACGACGCGCTGGCCACCGTGCTGGCGATGCCGGACCTGCGCGAGAAGCTCTCGGTCGAAGCCGTGGAGCCCAACCCGATGAGTCCCGAGGCCTTCGGCGAGTTCATGCGCGCCGACATCGCGCGCTGGACGCTACTGGCCAAGGCCCGCAACATCCAGCTCGACAGCTGACTCAGCAGAAAGACGCCACGCCATGGCCCGCAACACCCAGGTCGCCGCCGACCACCATGCCCCGCCCGTCACGCA
>NZ_DATILJ010000120.1:0-3161 GCF_035476535.1 Aquabacterium sp. | reverse complement strand
ATTGCTGCAGCAGGCCGTCGTCACCGATCCGGTCACGTACGAGAGCGTCGTGCGGCCTCTACCCAAGACGGCGAAGTGAGCGTAGAGTACTGGACGGGCATCCAGTACTTCTCTCCCATTGGAGCTAAGCTGATACCCCTTGTTTATATCCAGTACAAATTCACGTTCACCAGATCGACCCATAGCCCACCACACCTCTCACGCGGCGGCGACACGCCGTGCCGCGCACAAGCGGTTTTCCGTACTTTTTCCGTACCAGAAGCACAAACGGCACCCGAGGGTGCCGTAAGTCGTTGATATTGCTGGTTTTTCTGGTGGGCGGTGCAGGGTTCGAACCTGCGACCCCTGCCGTGTGAAGGCAGTGCTCTACCGCTGAGCTAACCGCCCGGTATTCCGGGGCCACTGCCTTGTCGGCAGCGAAGCGCGCATTATGCCATAGCGTATCGCCACACCGTCTTGCCGCCGCTGGCCTTGTCGAGTTCGGCCAACACGCCCTCGTGCGCGGCCAGTTCGGCTTCGCTGGCTTCGAGCACCAGTAGCGAGAAGACGCTCAGGTCGCGCGCGAGGTCGGCCTGCGGCGACGCCGGGTCTTCGTCGTGGTGGATCACCAGCGAATCCTGGCCGCGCGTCAGGCGGATGTAGACCTCCGACAGCAGGCCGGCATCGAGCAGCGCGCCGTGCAGCGTGCGGTGCGTGTTGTCGACCTCCAGGCGCTTGCACAGCGCGTCCAGCGAATTCGCCTTGCCGGGGAACATCTCGCGCGCCATCAGCAGCGTGTCGGTGACCTTCGCGGCGATGGTGTGAAAGGGCTGGCGGCCCAGGCGCTTGAGTTCGGCGTTGAGGAAGCCGACGTCGAACGCGGCGTTGTGGATCACGATGTCGGCGCCTTGCAGGAAGGCCAGCAACTCGTCGGCCACTTCGGCGAACTTGGGCTTGTCGGCGAGGAAGGCGTCGGTCAGGCCGTGCACCTTGATGGCTTCTTCGTTGCCCTTGCGCTCGGGGTTCAGGTAGAAGTGCTTGTTCTCGCCGGTGAGGCGGCGGCTCACCATCTCGATGCAGCCGATCTCGACGATGCGGTCGCCGCTCTCGGGGTTCAGGCCGGTGGTTTCGGTGTCGAGGAAGATCTGTCGCATGGCCGTCACTGTACCTGCCGGCGGCTGGCCACAACCCACATTCCGGCGCCGATCACGATCATCGGCACGCACAGCCATTGGCCCATGCTCATGCCCAGCGCCAGCAGGCCCAGGTGGGCGTCGGGCTCGCGGAAATACTCGGCGATGAAGCGGAACACGCCGTAGCCGAACAGGAAGGCCCAGGATACTTGGCCGAGTTTGCGCGGGTGCCGCGCATACAGCCACAGCAGCACGAACAGCAGCAGGCCCTCCAGCGCGAACTGGTACAGCTGCGAAGGGTGACGCGCCATTTGATCGTTAGCCTGCGGAAAGATCATCGCCCACGGCAGCGAGGGATCGGCCTGGCGGCCCCACAGTTCGCCGTTGATGAAGTTGCCCATGCGACCGGAGGCCAGGCCGGTGGGCACGCAGGGTGCGATGAGGTCCGTCACCTGCAGCCAGGGCCGGCCGTTCTTGCGTGCGTACAACACCATCGCAACGATCACGCCCAGCATGCCGCCGTGAAAGGACATGCCGCCCTTCCACACCGCGAAGATCTCCAGCGGATGCTCGATGTAGTGGTCGAACTTGTAGAACAGCGCATAGCCGATGCGCCCGCCGAGGATGACGCCCAGCACGCCCCAGAACAGCAGATCTTCGACCTCGCGCCGGCCCCAGCCCAGCTGCGCGTTCCAGGGCTGGCGCGCACGGATCGTCGCCAGCCAGTAGAACAGGCCGAAGGCCACGAGGTAGGTGATGCCGTACCAGTGAACCTGCACCGGCCCCAGTGAAAAGGCCACTGGATTGAAATTCGGATGCACCAGCATCAACACGCTCCCATTCGCTTCACGACTGTCACTTGCGCGGCGGCTTCAGGCCGGCCGCGGCGGATTGTCGCCGCAGCGCCTTCGCCGGCCTCATCGGCTTGACACCCTGCACGTGCGCGACGAAGCGCTCCACCACCGGCAGTGCCGGCTCACGCCACAGCAGGCTGGTTTCGCAGCGCAGCGCCGCACCGATTACCGCGCGGTAGGTGACGCCGGGGCGCTGCAGCTGCGTCACCGATTCAGGCACCCAGGCCACACCCATGCCGGCCGAGACCAGGTTCACGATGGTCTGCATCTGGATCGCTTCCTGGGCGATGCGTGGCGTGATGCCCTGCGCGCGGTAGGCCGACAGCACCGCGTCGTACAGCGACGGCGCAATCTGCCGCGGAAAGATCACCAGCGGCTCGGCCGCGACCGCCGCAAAACGCAGCGCGCGCTGCGTGGCGGCCGGGTGCTGTTCCGGCAGCGCCATCACCAGCGGTTCCTGTTGCGCCGTCCACACCGCGAAACCGGCCGGCGCGGCGTCGGGCGCGTGCAGCACGAAGCCGGCGTCGATCTCGTCGGCATCGAAGGCGGCCAACTGCACATCCAGCGTGGCTTCGCGCAGCTGCAGCGCTACCTCGGGGTGCGCCAGCCGAAAGCTGCGCAGCCATTCGGGCAGCGGCCCGTAGGCGATGTTTGAAACGAAGGCCAGGCGCAGCTGGCCCGACAGCCCGGCCGCTGCGGCCTGTGCCAGCTGCGGCAACGCATCGGCCGCGGCGAGCAAGCGCTGCGCTTGCGGCAGCAGCGCAAAACCGGCGGGCGTCAGCTGCACCGAGCGGCGCGTGCGCGCGAACAGCGCGGCGCCCAGTTCGCGCTCCAGCGCCTGGATGGCCATCGTCAGCGGCGGCTGGGTCATGTGCAGGCGCGTGGCGGCACGGCCGAAGTGCAGTTCCTCGGCCACCGCAATGAACTGGCGCAGCTGGCGAAGTTCGGTCATTGATATGTCCAGCGAATCAAACTGCGATGACAAATATATTGGACGGCGATTGTGCCGCGGCCGATACTCATTTCCCAGCCGAATTTGCCACCCAGGAGACACGCACATGGCCATCAATCGCCGCTCGAAGAACATCACCGAAGGCGTCGCCCGTGCGCCCAACCGTTCGATGTACTACGGCATGGGCTACACCGAGAATGATTTCGGCAAGCCGATGATCGGCGTGGCCAACGGCCATTCGAC
>NZ_DATILJ010000119.1:0-11518 GCF_035476535.1 Aquabacterium sp. | reverse complement strand
GATGCGGCGCGCCAGGCCGCACGCGCGGCCTTGCTGACGAACACCTTGCGTGATAGCACGGTGCTGGCCCAGCTGGGCAGCGGGCCGCGCTTCAAGACCTGGTCCTGGACCGATGGCCAGGGACAGCGCATCGGCGGCGCGGCCGGCTGGCTGGCCGATGGCTCGCCGTTCTGGTTCGGCGCGGCCGGCACCAGCCGCATCGCGCTGCCGAAGCACGCCGCCTGGCTGGCCGCGCAGTGGCAGGCGCAGCAGGTCCTCACCGCCGCGCCCGATGCTGTCGGCCTGCAGGCCCAGCCCTGCGTCGACGTGCGGCTGTTTGCGCGCTACCCGCTGGCCCACCTGCAGCGCGACGATCGCCGGCTGCTGGCCGAAGGCCCGCTGCAGCCCGGTGCGCACACGCTGCGATTCGTGAACGGCCAGCGCCTGGCGCTGCGCGGCCAGTCGGCGCTGCGGCTGCGCATGGCCGACGCTGTGCCGCAGCTGGACGCCCGCCTGCCGCTGGAAGACTACGTGGCCCGCGTGATCGACCGCGAAGGCGACGCGCGCGACACCGCCGCCGCCCGCGCGCTGGCCGTTGCCGCGCGCAGCTGGCTGCTGCAGAACAGCGCGGAACAAGGCGGCTGCCGCAGCGTCGATGACGACAGCCGCGCGCAGCGCGTGAGCCCGAACCCGCCCACCGAGGCGGCCCGCGCCGCCGCCGCCTTCACCGCCGGCCTGGTGCTGACCGGCACCGACGTGCGCTACCACGTCGACCGGTCCGCCCCGGGCGTGATGAGCTGGCAGCAGGCCGTGGCCGCCAGCCGCGCCGGCCTGGGTTTCGAGGCCATCCTGCGCCGGGCCTTTCCCGGTGGCGCGATGGCCGGCCTGCAGCGCCTGGGCGACTGCGCGCCGTTGCCGCAGGCCACTGCCTGGCTGGCCCAGCGCCAGGCGCGCTGGCGCAGCCGGCTGCGCGGCGAGCCCGGTTACGAAGCACCCGGTGCCGAATTGCAGGTCTGCCAGCTGATGCAGGGCGTGCCTTTTGCCGACCAGCGCCGCCTGCGCATCCACCTGCGGGAATGGCACAGCCGCGAAGGCCGCGTCACGCTGATCCACGAGTACCTGCACCTGGCCTTCCGCAACCACCCCAAGGGCCAGGACGAAGCCTTCGTCGAACGCCTGGCCCAGACACTGGCGGATTCATGAAGTCACTCACACGCGTTGTTTTGATGTCAGGCCTCTTGATCGCCGTGCCCACCGGGGCGCAGGTGACGATCGGCACGCCGATGGGCGGCTGGCGCGCGTCGCCGACGCAGCAGCAGGACTTTCTGCAGGAAGTGCACTATCCGGCGGCCAGCGTCAATGCGAACAGCAACCGCGGTGCCGGCGCGCTGATCCAGGGCCACATCGCGAACCTGCCGAAAGTGCCGGTGGCGACGGGCAAGGCCAAGGACGCTGACGCGCGCCAGCCCGGCCGCCTGGTGGTCGACGGCGTGGCGCTGCCGCTGGAGATCGGTGACGACGGCCGCTTCGCGCGGCCCTGGTCCTTCGGCAGCGGCTCGCACGGCATCACCGTGCGTGGTCCCGGCGCGCAAGGCGCCAGCCAGCGTGTGCAGTTCATCGAAGCCAACCGCGACCGGCCCGGCGTGCGGCTGCGCGTGGTGCTCAGCTGGGACAGCGACAATTCTGACCTCGACCTGCACGTGGTCTCGCCCGACGGCCAGCATGTGTTCTACGGCAACCGTGTCGCGCCCAACGGCGGCGCACTGGACGTCGACGTGACCACCGGCTTCGGCCCCGAGATCTTTGCCCACCCCAGCCCGCCGCCGGGGCACTGGCATGTCTATGTCAACTACTACGGCGCCGGCGAGCGGCGCGACGTGATCACCGTCGCGCAGGTGGCCGTGATCGAACAGGAAGGCACGCCGCGCGAGAAGCAGCAGACCTTTCGTGTGCCGCTGCGCAAACCAGGCGAGCTGACGTTGGTGCGCTCGTTCCTGATCGGCTCATGACGGGCCCCGGCATGGCAGCACGCCGGCTTCATCGCCTGACGCAGCTTGCGCTGCTGCTGACGGCCTGCGGTGCCGGTGCCGGTGCCGGCGCACAAGCCCAGGGACGGCCGCTCGAACGCCCGGCCGGCGGTTGGGTGCATGGCGGGCTGGCCGACGATGCGCAGCGCGTCGAATACGCCTACCCGGCCAACCTGATCGACCGCGGCGGCCAGCGCGGCCGCACGCTGATCGAAGGCCAGTTGCGCCAGCAGAAGTCAACGCGCCGCACGCCGACGCTGGTGGTCAACGGCAATGCGATGCCGCTCTACACCGGGGACGATGGGCGTTATGCGCGGCCGTATGCCTTCGGCGCCGGCAGCAACAGCATCGAGTTGCGCGATGCCGACGGCAAAGTGCTGCAGCGCACGCAGTTCTATGAAGCCAACCGCCTGAAGACGCAGGCCCGCGTGCGCGTGATCCTGGCCTGGGACGACCCGCAGGCCGAGCTGGACCTGCATGTCGTCACGCCCGATGGCGGCCATGCCTTCTTCGCCCAGCCGGTGCTGGCCAATGGCGGCGGGCTGGATGTCGACAGCGTCGACGGCGCCGGTCCCGAGATGTTCTCGATCACCGCGCCGCTGCCGGGCGCGTACCACGTCTACGTCAACTACTGGGGCAACTTCGGCCCCGGCGGCTACCACTTCGATGAAGCCACACGCCAGCAACCGGTGATCAGCGCGCGCATCACGCTGGTCTTCGACGAGAACACCGGCGCCGAACGCCGCGAGACCTTCACCGTGCCGATGCGCAAGATCGGCGACCTGACGCTGGTGAGGTCGTTCGTGCGAGCCAGCCGCTGAGGCATCAGGCGGCTGGAGCCAACAACTACTGGCGTTCGAACTTGAAGACCGCGACGCTGGCCATCAGGTTCGGCCAGCGCCGCACCGGCTTGCCGCCATGCAGCCCGAAGCTGTCCAGGATGCGCAGGCCGTTCTTGCGCGCCAGCACCTCGAAATCGGCATGCGTGCCGACGCGGATGTTGGGCGTGTCGTACCACTGGTAGGGCAGCGTCTTGGTCACCGGCATGTTGCCGTGCAGCACCGACAGCCGGTTCGGCCAGTGCGCGAAGTTCGGGAAGCTCAGGATGCCCAGCCGCCCGACACGCGCCGTCTCGCGCAGCATGTTCTCGGTGTTGCGCAGGTGTTGCAGCGTGTCGAGCTGCAGCACCACGTCGAAGCTGGCGTCGTCGAACAGCGCCAGGCCTTCTTCGAGGTTCAGCTGGATCACGTTGACGCCGCGCCGCGCGCAGGCCAGCACGTTGTCGTCGGCGATCTCGATGCCGTAGCCCGTGCAGCCGCGCTGCTGCTGCAGATGGGCCAGCAGCTCGCCGCTGCCGCAGCCGAGGTCCAGCACGCGGGAGCCTTTGGGCACCAGCGCCGCGATGACTTCGAGTTCCCGTTTTTCGCTCATGCTGCCAACCCCGCTGCAATGCGCTGGAAGTAGGCCCGCAGCACGCCGTGGTAGCGCGGATCTTCGAGCAGGAAGGCATCGTGGCCATGCGGCGCGGCGATCTCGGCGTAACTGACGTCGATGCGGTTGTCGACCAGGGCCTTGACGATCTCGCGCGAACGGGCCGGCGAGAAGCGCCAGTCGGTGGTGAAGCTGATGATCAGGAACTGCTTGTCGCGCGCGACCTCGAAGGCCCGCGACAGGTCGCCGCCGTGCGCGCGCGCCGGGTCGAAGTAGTCCAGCGCGCGGGTGATCAGCAAGTAGGTGTTGGCGTCGAAATACTCGCTGAACTTGTCACCCTGGTGGCGCAGGTAGCTCTCGATCTGGAACTCGATGTCCTGCGTGGTGTAGCCGAATTCGGCGGCGCGCATTTCACGGCCGAACTTCTCTTCCATCGAATCGTCGGACAAATAGGTGATGTGGCCGATCATGCGCGCGACACGCAAGCCGCGCTTCGGGATCACGCCATGCGCATAGAAGTGGCCGCCGTGGAAGTCGGGGTCGGTGATGATCGCGCGGCGTGCGACCTCGTTGAAGGCGATGTTCTGCGCCGACAGGTTCGGCGCGGTGGCCACCGCGATGCAGTAGCCCACGCGTTCGGGGTGGCGCAAGGTCCACGACAAGGCCTGCATGCCGCCCAGGCTGCCGCCCAGCACGGCCGCGAGACGCGTGATGCCCAGCCGGTCCAGCAGCCGCGCCTGCGCATCGACCCAGTCTTCCACCGTGACCACCGGAAAGTCCGCGCCATAGCGCTGGCCGGTCGATGGATTGACATGCATCGGTCCCGTCGAGCCGAAGCAGGAGCCCAGGTTGTTGATGCCGATGACGAAGAAGCGGTCGGTGTCCAGCGGCTCACCGGGCCCGACCAGGTTGTCCCACCAGCCTTCGCTCTTTGGCTGATCGGCGTAGCTGCCGGCGACATGGTGGCTGGCGTTCAGCGCATGGCACACCAGCACCGCATTGCGCTTGTCGGCGTTCAGCGTGCCGTAGGTTTCGTAGACCAGCTCGTAGCCCACCAATGCGGCGCCGCTTTGCAGCGGCAGCGCCTCGGCGAAGTGCATGGTCTGCGGTGTGACGTGGCCCAGTGATGCCATGGTCGGAACGGCCCCCAAAGGAAAACCCGGCGCCGCTGCAAGGCGGACACCGGGTCGGGCGTCCCACTTTTAGCGGCATTTGATAAAGCGCCCGCAATCAGGAACAAATCGGCGCTGGAGGCGCGAAGTATAGCCAGCATGCCGGCAGCAGCCTGGCGGATGCAGGGGTGGGGAATGCCGTGCATTGCGTCACGCAGCCGATTGAACGCTGCATCGCGCCGGCCCGGCGCCGGAACCGCGGTACGGCCTGGGTCACTCATCGGCCGGATGCACCACTTCACCGGTGCGGGAGCGGATGAGATGAACCCACGGATTCATGCAGGCACCCTGGCGCTGGCCCTCGCGGCCTTCGCGGTGCTGGGAGCGCCGGCCGCCCAGGCCGCATTGAGCACCTACCAGGGCAATCTGGCCAGCGACGACGAGCTGTTCGTGCTGAACTTCCAGCTGCACGAGCACAGCACGATCGACGCGCGCACCTTGTCCTGGGCCAGCGGCGGCTTTGCCGGCGTGCTGTCGCTGTTCGGCCCCGGCGGGTTGCTGCAGCAGGCGGTGGGCAGCAGCAACGCCTGCGCCGGCGCCAGCGGCGTGCCGGACCCGGCCACCGGCTTCTGCTGGGACGCTTACTTCAGCGTGCAGCTCGGCGCCGGCGACTACACCCTGGTGCTCTCGCAGGACGGCAATCTGCCGATCGGCGGCACGCTGGCCGATGGTTTCTCGATGAGCGGCCAGCCGAACTACACCGGGACCTGGTTCCTGGGCGACGCTTCGCGCTCGTTCATCAACGTCGATGGCAGCCAGCGCAGCAGCGACTGGGCCTTCACGCTGGAAGGCCATGCGGTGCCCGAGCCTGCCGCCTGGAGTTTGGCGGCCGCAGCACTGCTGGCGCTGGGCGCCACGCGCCGCAGCCGCCGCTCGTGAACGAGCCCATCAGGTCCCCTAATGCCACGACTTTCCAGCACGCGCCGCACACGGCGCAGGAGCCCCACCATGACCACCCGCCAATCCACCCCCCGCCTGTTCGCCGCTGCCGCACTGCTGGCCCTGGCCGGCACGGCCCACGCGCTCGACGCGCCGCTGGCCGCCGACGCGCATCTCAGCAGCGCCTCGCCGGCCAACAACTTCGGCAGCCTGCCGACGCTGAACATCGGCGGCGGCGGCACCGCGTTGCTGAAGTTCGACCTTGGCACGCTGCCGGCGGCCACCACCGCGGCCAAGCTCGTGAAGGCCAGCCTGGTGCTCTATGTCAACCGCATTGGCACGGCCGGTGCCGTGGAAGTGCAGAGCGTGTACGCGCCGTGGTCCGAAGCCGCCGTGACGGCCACGACCGCACCGGCGTTGGGCGGTCCAGGCAGCGGCATCACCGTGCCGGTGAGCACGGCCGGCCAGTTCGTCACCGTGGACGTCACCAGCCAGGTCAAGGGCTGGATCAGCAACCCGGCCAGCAACAACGGCTTGGCGATCGCGCCGGCCTTGAGCGCGCCGGGCACGGTGGTCTTCCTCGACAGCAAGGAGAGCACCCAGACGGCGCATGTGGCGCGCCTGGATCTCACGCTGGCCGACCAAGGCCCGAAGGGTGACAAAGGCGACAAGGGCGCCACCGGTGCGACTGGTGCTACCGGTGCTACCGGCGCGACGGGGGCCACCGGCGCGCAAGGCGCGCAGGGCATCCCGGGCCCCATCGGCGCGAGTGGCGTCTCGGGGTATCAGCGTGTCTCGGTGGCGCGCACCATCCCGGCCACCTTCCTGGCGGCGCATTCGGTCAGCTGTCCCACCGGCAAGCGGGCGCTCGGTGGCGGCTTCCAGCTGGTCAGCAACATGACTCTCAACCAGCAGATCAATGTCACCCCGCACCAGAGCTACCCGGCCAACGACTCGACCTGGACAAACTTTGTGGCCAACACCAACACCTTCCCCGTCGACATCAACGTCTGGGTCGTCTGCGCCAGCGCCAGCTGAGCCGGCAGGCGACGCGCCCGGGCAGTGACCGCGCCATGCGCTGCTACGCGACTTGCGCATCGGCCACCAACGCCGCCGGTCCCTGACGCCGCCTTGCCGTGAACACGCGCCACATCAAGCCCGGCCGCATCAGGCTGGGCGGCGCGGCCAGCAGGTGCGACACGCGCTGGAACGCCACCGCCACCGTGGCGTCGGTCTGTGCGGCGTCGAAGACCTTCGCGACATAGGCATTGATCAGGCGCATCGGCCACGGCCGCTCACCTTGCACGCTGGGGATCGACAAGTCCGCGCCCACCGCGGTCTGCCAGGCGATGTCGATGCTGCGCGCGGCGCCGCGGAAGTAGCGCCTGGCCAGGCCTTCGCGGCCCTGCAGCAGCGCGTCATGCAGCGCCAGTGCCTCGCAGGCCGCCACGCTCATGCCCTGGCCGAACACCGGGTTGAAGCTGCAGATGCTGTCGCCGATGGCCAGCACGCCGTCGGGCAGGCGGCGCAGCCGCTCGTAGTAGCGCCGCTGGCTGTGCGGGAAGCGGTAGCCGAAGGGTTCGCACAGGAACTCGGCGTCGCGCACCACCGCGGCCAACTCGGGGGACATGCGCTGCGCGCGCGCGATGAAACCGGCGCGGTCCAGCGGCGGTGCGTCGTTGCCGTAGCCGCCCAGCGTCACGACCCAGCGCCGGCCTTCCTGCGCCAGCAGCACGCTGGGCTGCGGGTGGTCGGCGGTGGCCGCGCCGATCACCGCCTCCAGTCCCGGCGCATGGTGCGGCTGGCGCGCCAGGTAGGCGGTGGCATAGCGGATGTCGCACTGCACCTGCTCTTCATCCGGCGCGCTGCAGCCCAGCTCGGTCAGCCAGCGCGGCAGCCGCGAACCGCGGCCCGACGCGTCGACCACCAGTGCGGCGCGCAGCACACCGGCCGCGCTGCCGTCCTCACTGTGGGCGGCACGCCAGCGCAGGCCTTGCACGCATTCACCCCGCGCATCGGCGACCAGGCCATGCACCTCGACGCCGGTGACCACGCGCACCTGCGGCAGCGCCAGCACGCGCCGGCGCACGACGCCTTCGATCGCCGCACGGCCCAGGCACACCGCCATCGCATCGGCACGGCGCTGCGCAAAACGCTTGCGGCCGGCGTAGAACGCGGCCTGGCTGCCGACATCGCCCAGCAGCGCGCCGGCGGCCAGCCATTCGTCGCCGATGCCGGGAAGCAGCTGCTCGATGACCTCGCGGCCGCGCGCCAGCAGCGCATGGGTGTGGCGAGTGTGCGGCGTGGCTTTGCGCGGGCCCAGCGCCTCGTCGGGCAGCTCGCCGCGTTCGAGCAGCAGCACCTCGTCATGGTGTGCGCTCAGCACGCGGGCGGCCAGCAGCCCGGCCAGGCTGGCGCCGATCACTACCGCGCGGCAGCGTGGCCCGACCGGGGCCGCAGCGGCAGCGTCGTCCAGGCAGAGCGCGGCCAGCGCGCGGGCATCGAGGGATGTCATGGCGGATCTCCAGGCGGCAAGAGTGACCGGACATACGGCGCCGGCGCGCGCCTGGATGCGCCGGCCGTCCCCCTGGTTCGGGCGGCGGGCTTGCCATGCCCCGTCGGCTGACCAACAATCGGCCGCGATGCCCGCCCGGCCTTTGAGCCGGGTGCGATGCGGGCGCCTCAGCGTCGATGGCCGGAGGGGGCATGAGCAATTTGTGCGTCAGGCATCTTCTCGTCATCAGCCTGGCCTTGATCGGCGCGGCCTGCACCCAGCCGCCGGCGTCGGGCTGGTCGGGTTATGTCGAAGGCGACTATGTGCAGGTGGCCTCGCCGCTGGCCGGCACGCTGGCCACGCTGGCGGTGCAGGCCGGGCAGCCGGTGGCGCAGGGCGCGGCGCTGTTCACGCTGGAGGCCGATGCCGAGCAGCTGGCGCGTGCCGAGGCGCAGGCCCGCCTGTTGGCTGCGCAAGCCCAGGCGCACAACATCGACAGCGGCCGTCGCGACGATGAATTGGGCGTCGTGCGCGCCCAGCTGGCCCAGGCCCGTGCGCAGGCCACGCTGGCCCGCAGCGAACTGGCGCGCCAACAACAGCTGGCCGACCAGGGCTTCATCTCGCGCTCCCGGCTCGACGATGCGGCCGCCACCGTCGCGCAGACCGTCGCGCGGGTCGGCGAACTGGAAGCGTCGTTGCGGGTCGCCCAGTTGCCCGCGCGCACCGACGAACGCAGTGCCGCGCGCGCCACGGCGATGGCGGCCGACGAAGCGCTGAAGCAGCAGCAATGGCGCGTTGCGCAAAAGACCCAGCAAGCCCCAGTGGCCGCGCAGGTGGCCGATACCTACTTCCGCGCCGGTGAATGGGTGCCGGCCGGGCAACCGGTGGTGTCGCTGCTGCCCGCCGGTGCGGTGAAGGCGCGCTTCTTCGTTGCCGAGGCCGAGGTGGCGACGCTGGCGCCGGGCCAGTCGGTCTGGCTACGCTGCGATGGCTGCGGGGCGCCGATCGCCGCACGCATCACGCGCATCGCTACGCAGGCCGAATACACGCCGCCGGTGATCTACTCGAACGCCCAGCGCGCCAAGCTGGTGTTCATGGTCGAGGCCCGACCGGCCGCGGCGGCCGACGCGGCGCGGCTGCGGCCGGGCTTGCCGGTCGATGTGCAGCGGGCGGCGGGCTGACGTCATGACCAACGGTCTAGCCATCGATGTACGCGGCCTGACGAAGCGCTTCGGCCAGCGTGTGGTGGTGGACCACCTCGACCTGCAACTGCAGCGCGGCCGCATCTGCGGCTTCCTGGGCCCCAACGGCAGCGGCAAGACGACGACGATCCGCATGCTCTGCGGCCTGCTGAAGGCCGACGAGGGCACGGGCACCTGCCTGGGCCTGGACATCGCCAAGGGCGGCGCCGAGATCAAGCGCCAGGTCGGCTACATGACGCAGAAGTTCGGCTTGTATGAAGACTTGTCGATCCGCGAGAACCTGGACTTCGTGGCGCGGCTGTTCGAGCTGGACAAGCGCCGCGAGGCCGTGGACGAGGCCCTGCAGCGCCTGGGCCTGGTCGAGCGCCAGAAGCAGCTGGCCGGCACTTTGTCCGGCGGCTGGAAGCAGCGTCTGGCGCTGGCCGCCTGCCTGCTGCACGCACCGCAGCTGCTGCTGCTGGACGAACCCACCGCCGGTGTCGACCCCAAGGCGCGGCGCGAGTTCTGGGACCAGATCCACCGCCTCGCCGATCAAGGCATCACGGTGCTGGTGTCCACCCACTACATGGACGAAGCCGAGCGCTGCCATGAGCTCTGCTACATCGCCTACGGCCACTTGCTGGCGCGTGGCACCGCGGCGCAGATCGTCGCCGAAGCCGGCGCGACCGACCTGGAAGACGCCTTCGTGCGCCTGGTCGACCGGGCCCAGGACAACTACGCATGACGATGTTCTCGTGGCGCCGCACGCTGGCGATCTTCATCAAGGAGTTCCAGCAGATGATGCGCGACCGGCTGACCTTTGCGATGGCGGTGGGCGTGCCGATCCTGCAGCTGGTGCTGTTCGGCTACGCGATCAACACCGATCCCAGAGGCCTGCCGACGGTGCTGGTGGCGCAGGATACCGGGCCGCTCGGCAGAAGCGTTAGCGCGGCGCTGCAGAACAGCGGCTACTTCCAGATCAGCCACACGGCAGCCAGCGAAGCCGAGGGCGAACGCCTACTCGAGCGCGGCCAGGTGCAGTTCATGGTCGTGATCCCGCCGGACTTCACGCGCAGGCTGGTGCGCGGCGAGCCTGCGCCGCTGCTGATCGCGGTGGACGCCACCGACCCCTCGGCCTCGGGCAATGCCATCGCCGCGCTGCAGCCGCTGCTGGCGCAGGCGCTGCAGCACGACGCGCAGGGCGTGCTCGCGGCGCTGCAAGCGCGCGCCGGGCCGATCGACGTGCGCATCCACCGCCGCTACAACCCCGAGGGCCTGTCGCGCTACAACATCGTGCCGGGCCTGATCGGCACCATCCTGACGATGACGATGGTGATGCTGACGGGACTGGCGATGACCCGCGAGCGCGAGCGCGGCACGATGGAGAACCTGCTGGCCACGCCGGTGCGGCCGATCGAGGTGATGGTCGGCAAAATCCTGCCGTATGTGGTGATCGGCTACATCCAGCTCGGCGTGATCATGGCCGCCGCGGCGCTGCTGTTCGAGGTGCCGATGAACGGCAGCCTGACGCTGCTGCTGGCGATGATCGGCGTCTTCATGCTGGCCAACCTGGGCGTCGGCTTCACCTTCTCGACGCTGGCCAAGAACCAGCTGCAGGCGCTGCAGATGACGTTCTTCTTCTTCCTGCCGTCGATGCTGCTGTCGGGCTTCATGTTCCCGTTCCGCGGCATGCCGGGCTGGGCGCAAGTGATCGGCGAGGTGCTGCCGCTGACCCATTTCCTGCGCATCGTGCGCGGCATCCTGCTCAAGGGCAACGGCGCGGCCGACGTGCTGCCCGAGCTGTGGCCGATGGTGCTGTTCCTGGCCGTGGCCGGCACCGTGGCGCTGTTGCGTTATCGGCAGACGCTGGACTGACCCGGCCGCACCCGTCGGCGGGCGGCGAAGGCAGCGAGTCCGGCCGCGCCCAACAGCGCCCAGGTGGACGGCTCGGGCACCGCCGTCGCGGTGTCGATCACGCCGTACAGGTGGGTGCTGAACGCGGCCGTCACAGGGCCGACGGCATGGAACTCGATGCCGGCGGTCTGCTTGTCGACACCGGCCACATCGTGGCCGGCCAGGTCGGCGGTGTCGATGAAGTCGTTCAGGTTCAGGCCGGCCGGCAGGTTCTCGCTGCCCAGCGCGCTCAGCAGCAGCGATTGCAGCGACAGGCCCAGCTCGGTGTAGCTGTAGCCGGCACCGTTGGCATCCCATTGTGCGTAGGCATAGAAGCCGTCGAAGGGCAGGCCGCCGTAGTCGGTGCCGTCGTTGCGCGTCTGCACGTTGTTGTAGCTCTGCGGGCCGCCCTGGGTGAACAGCAGGCCGTTGCCGAAGTCCAGCCAGAAGCCGCTGACGGCG
>NZ_DATILJ010000118.1:0-5453 GCF_035476535.1 Aquabacterium sp. | reverse complement strand
GTGCCGCGCAGCAGCACGTCGTCCATCGCGAAGGCCGCGGCGCGGCCGGTGCGCACCATCTGGAAGGCGTCGGCATCGTCGGCGCCGGCGAGGATTTTCATCTCCAGGCTGCGCGCCTGGTTCGCCGCCGTGAGGTACTGCATGCTGGTGGTGGACACGGTGGTGGTCACGGCCCTGCCGCGCAGGTCGGCGACGCTGCGGATGTTGTCGGCGCTGCGGCTGAGCAGCCGGCTCGCGGCCACGAAGGTGGTGATCGAGAACGCCACCGACTTCTGCCGCTCCGCGGTGTTGGTGGTGACTCCGCATTCCAGGTCCACCGTGCCGTTGGCCACCATCGGCAGGCGGGTGGCCGAGCTCACCATCACCAGGCGGGCTTCGAGGCCGGGCAGGGCCAGCTTCTGGCGGATGGCATCGACCACCCGCTCGCAGATGTCGATGGAATAGCCGATCGGCCGCCGCCTGGCATCGAGGTAGGAAAACGGCACCGCGGCCACGCGATAGCCCAGCGACACCACGCCGGTTTCGCGGATCTTGCGCAGCGTCGGCGATTCCTGGGCCTGCGCCAGCAGGCCGAAGGCGCACAGCAGCAGGCCGACCAGCGCACGCACGCCGCCAGCGGCAAGCCGGCGACAACCGGCGGTCTGAACAGGAAGCGACAGGGTGCTCGCGATCACGGACATCGATGCGGCGAACGAAGGAGTGGAGGGCAGCAGGACTTCGCAAGACCCGCGCCAGGATTGTCGAGGGCGCCGCCGGCGCGGCATTCAGCGGCATCCAGCGGCCGGGGCCCGCATGGAGCGGCGCGAGTGTAGCGCTGGCAGCGCCGCGGCAGCTGCGTGCGAACCCGCAGGCCGGCCGGCTTCGGCGTGACACATGCACGGCCCGGCGGGCCGTCTCGGCCTCAGTCCGAGCCGGGTCTCCTGGGCGGGCTGATCCCCCTCGGGGGGACCACGCCGCCGGCGTGGAGGGGGCGGCCTCAGCCCTGCGCTGACAGGGAAGCCGGCGCGGACCCCAGCTTGAACACCGCCACCGCCGACACCAGCCGTTCGGCCAGCTGCTGCAGGCTGTCCGCCGCGGCCGCGCTTTGTTCGACCAGCGCGGCGTTGTGCTGCGTGGTGGTGTCCAGGTGATTCACGGCGGTGCTGACCTGCACCAGCCGGTCGGTCTGCGCCACCGTCACCGCGCTGATGCTGCCGATCAGGGCCGTCACTTCGCCGACCTGGGCCACGATGTCGCGCATCGTCGCACCGGCGTCGACCACCAGCGCCGAGCCGGCGGCCACTTCGGCCACGCTGGCGCCGATCAGCGCCTTGATTTCCTTGGCCGCATCGGCGCTGCGGCGGGCCAGCGTCTGCACCTCGCCGGCCACCGTGGCGAAGCCGCGGCCGTGGTCGCCCGCGCGTGCCGCTTCAACCGCGGCATTGAGCGCAAGGATGTTGGTCTGGAAGGCGATGCCTTCGATGATGGCGACGATCTCGGCGATCTTCTTCGAGCTGGCGCTGATGTCGCTCATGCGGGTGACGACGCGGCCGACCACGTCGCCGCCCTTCACCGCCACCGCGCTGGCGGCACCGGCCAGCGCGCTGGCGCGCCGCGCGCCGTCGGCGCTTTGCTGCACGGTGCTGCTGAGTTCGCCCATCGAGGCCGCGGCGCGCTGCAGGTTGCTGGCCTGCTCTTCCGTGCGGCGGCTCAGGTCGGCGTTGCCGGCGGCCACTTCGGTGCTGGCCAGGCGGATGTTGTCGGCGGTCAGGCGGATCTCGCCGACCACCGCTCTCAGGCGCTGCTGCATGCCGGCAATGGCCTGCAGCAGGCGGCCCATCTCGTCGCGGCCGCCGGCTTCCACCGGGCTGACCAGGTCGCCCTGGGCAATGCGTTCGGCCACCGCGACCACGCGGTCCAGCGGCCCGCACACCGCCCGCAAGGTCAGCCAGGCCAGCGGCAGGAACAGCGCCAGCAGCGTGCCCATCAGCCCCAGCTTGACGGCATCGGCCCAGGCCGCCTGCTGCTCGGCCTGCACGCGGATGGCTTCCACCTGCGCGAGCTGCAGCTTCGTCAGCGCGTCGACATTGCGCTGCATGTCCTTCACCGTGCCCTCGGCCCGCGCGGCGTAGGCCAGCGCCACCGCGCCGTCGAGCTGCGCGGCCTGCAGCTGCGCGGCAATCGGCCGGATCACGGCTGCGTAGTCGGCCACCAGCTTGACGTGCCGCGCCGTCAGCGCGCGCGCATCGTCCTTGGCGGCCTCGCCCTGAGCGATGCGTTCAGCCACCTGCTGGCTGGCGACCAGCGCCTGCTGCCATTCCTTGGCCAGGCGCTCGATCTCGACGGCGTTGGAGCTGCCGATGGCCATCATGCCGGACTCGAGCCGGCGCATCTGGGCCACGCTTTCGCGCAGTTCGCCGCCTTGCATCAAGGCGGTGCCGGACTGCGCCAGCACCTGGGCCGCGCTGCGGCGCTGGGCGCGGTCGCTGAGCGCATTGACCACCGCGGTGGCCAGCAGCGACGCGGTGACGATGCCTATCATCCAATGGAAGCGGGCGCGGATCGAGAAACGAGGGACCATGGTCAGTCGCAAATCCTGTTGATCCGGTTGATTCAGCAAGTCCCGTGCCGCGCGCCAGGCGGGTTCACCAGCTGTCCGAGCGCAGCACCAGGTCCCAGCGTTCGCTGCCAAGCCGGTAGATGCCGATCGAGCCGTAGCGCTGCTCGCCCGAGGCGTCGAAGCGCATCGTGCCGGTCACCGGCGCATGGCCGTCGAACTGCTTCAACCGGGCGAGCAGTGCGGCCTTGTCGATCGAGCCGTTGCGGGCCAGCGCATCGGCGACGACGAACACCGCGTCGTAGGTGTAGTGCGCGCCGTACACCGGCTCGTGCCGGAAGCGCTGGCGGAAACGTTCGAGAAAGGCCTTGCCCTGCATGAATTCACGCGCCTCCAGGATCGGCGAGGCCGCATACACGCCGCCCACCTTGCGTGCGGCTCCGAGCAGCGCCGGGGTCTTCAAGGTGTCGCCGCCCAGGATGCGCATGCGCGTCAGGCCGGCCTGGGCCAGGCTGTCGATCAGCGCCTTGATCTGGAAATCCGCCAGCGTCGTCACCAGCAGGTCGACGCGGGCCTGGGCCAGCGCGCCGACGAGTTCGCCGAACTCGGTGGTCTTGTTGTCCATGCCGCGGCGCAGCGCGATGGTCTTGCCGGCTTTGGTGATCACCGTCGCGGCCTGGTCGGCCAGGCCCTTGCCGTAGGGCGTGCCGTCGTCGACGACGGCGAAGCGTTCGACGCCCGGCATCTGCAGCGCATAGCTGCCCATCGCCACGGACTGCATGTCGTCGTTGGCCACGAGGCGCAGCGTGGTCGGCAGGCCCTGGCGCGTGTACTCCGGCTTGGTCGAGATGGCCAGCTGCGGAATGCCGGCGCGTGCGTACAGCGGCGCGGCCGGGATGCTGACGCCTGAATTCAGGTGGGCCACCGCGACCAGCACGTCCTGGTCCACCAGGTGCTGCGCGGCGATCTTTCCGTCGACCGGACTGGCCTTGTCGTCCATGCTCACCACCGCCAGCTTCACGCGCTTGCCCGCGATCAGCACGCCGCCTTCGGCATTGATCTGCTCGACGGCGATCACCACGCCGTCCAGCAGGTCCTGACCCTGCGGCGCCAGCGGGCCGCTGAAAGGCGCGGCGACGCCGATGCGCAGCGTGTCCGGCAAACGCGGCCAAGCCAGAAAGGCGGCACCGCCCAAGGCCATGGCGATGGCGGCGATGACGATGCGGCTTGCTCTCATGCAGACGCTCCTGACGGGTGCGGGGGTCGCGGCAGGCCACACCGGCGGGCCCTTGCGGGGCCGCACCGGCGTGGCACCAGGCCGGGCTTCAGAAGTTGTGGCGCACGCCCACCGCAAAGGACTTGAAGTCGCCACCGTAGAGGCCGGCCTTGCCGTCGTCGATCTTGGTCACGAAGCCGTAGACCTTGGTGCGCTTGCTCAGCAGGTAGTTGTAGCCCAGCGTGTACTGCCGCGCGTCGCTGTCGGCAATGTTGCCGGTGTCACCGGCCGAGCCGACGTTGACGTGGAACTCGCTCAGGTCCAGCGTGTACATCGCGGACAGGCGCACGTTGGTGCGGTTGCCCGCGCCAAAGGCGTTCTTGTCGCGCTGCACGTAGCCGCCGAAGCCGAACGGGCCGGCGCTGTAGAACGCACGCAGCGCCACCTGGTTCTTCTTGGTCGTGGTGGTGTCGGCCAATTCGTAGCCCAGGCCCAGCTGCAGCCCGCCGACGCTGTAGTTCACCGCGAAGTCGTAGTTGTTCTTCTGGCCGGTCACGCCTTCATGCAGCAGCACGGCGCCTTCGATGCTCAGGTCCTTGGCGAACTCGGGCAGGCGGTAGGCGATCTTGTTGGCATCGCGGCCGAGGTAGGCGTAAAACGCGTCCGACGAGGTGCCGGTGTCGTGGTTGTGGTTGCTGACGTAGTCGGCCGTGGCGAAGTAGGCCTCGCTGAAGTAGCGGCCCAGGCGCAGCGTGCCGAAGCCGCCGGACAGGTTCACTTCGCTGCGGCGGCCGAAAAAGGTGGCCGCGGCAACGCCGGTGTCGGCCGCCCAACCGCTTTCTAGGTTGAAGCCGGCCTTCAGGCCGCCGCCCAGGTCCTCGGAGCCACGAACGCCCCAGCGCGAGGAGTTGTTCTGCAGCACGGTCTTGGAGCCGTCGCTGCCGGCCTTCTGGTTTTCGACCGTCAGGTTGACGCGGCCGTACAGCGTGACATTGCTCTGGGCGGAAGCGGCCAGGGCGGTGAGGGACAACGCGGCCGCCAGGCCGATGCGACTGAGGGAGTGTTTCATGTTCGAGGATTCTCTGGAGTGAAGGGGTTGGGAATCAGGTGCGTGCCGTTCAATTCAGGGGGGCCTTCTTGCCGTCCTTGTAGACGTACAAGGTCATCGCCGGGTTCTTCAGCTCACCATCGGCCTCGAAGCCGATCTTGGTCGTCACGCCCTGGTAGCTGACGGCGGCCAGCTTCGGCAGGTAGACCTTCGGGTCGGCCGAGCCGGCGTCGACCATGGCCTGCACCAGCACGCCCACGGCGTCGTAGGTGTACGGTGAGTAGACCTGGAACTGGTTCGGGTACTTCTTGTCGTAGCGTTCCTTCCAGGTCTTGCCGCTGGGCATCTTGTCCAGCGAGGCGCCGCCTTCGGCGCAGATCACGTTGCCCAAGGTCTTGGCACCGCCCGACAGCTCGGCCAGCTTGGCCGTGCAGATGCCGTCGCCGCCGAAGAACTTGACGTTCGACAGACCCAACTGCTCCATCTGGCGCAGCATGGGGCCGGCCTGCGGATCCATGCCGCCGTAGAAGATGCCGTCCGGTGCCTTGGACTTGATGGCCGTCAGGATGGCCATGAAGTCGGTCGCCTTGTCGGTGGTGAACTGCTCGTCGACGATGGTGATGCCCTTGGCAGCCGCCGTCTTCTTGAACACC
>NZ_DATILJ010000117.1:0-15826 GCF_035476535.1 Aquabacterium sp. | reverse complement strand
ACCTGGAACGATTGCTTCAGGCCCGGTGCGGTGGCAATCGCCACCGGTCCCTTGCCGAGCGCGAGCGCGTCGAACACCTGCAGTTCCGTGTGGTCGGTGAACTGCACGAAGACGAGCATCCAGCCCTTGCCCTGCTCTTCCCCGCCCGCACGGTCGGGTACGAACACCGGCGACTGCGCAAAGCTGCCGGCCGGGAAGGCCCAGGACGACTGCTCTTGCATGGTCTCGAGGTCGATGCAGGCGACGGTCGACGGGAAGGGCTGTTCCGACAACTCCGCCACCGGCACGATGCGGTACGGATGCTCGCGGTGCAGCTCCACCGCCTGCGGCACCAGCATCTCGGGGTTGTAGCCCCAGTAGGCCTGCCACAGGTAGCGGCTGCGCTCCAGTGCCGGGCGGCGCATGTCGCGCGCGTACAGCAGCGTGGCCCAGTGCTTGCCGGGGTTGACGAACAGCTGGGTGTCCTTGACCTCGCCAGTGCGGCCGTCGATCACGTAGCGGCCCACCGGAGAAGCATCCACCGGCAGCGGCAGGAAGCCGTGCAGCCCGGGCGCGATCGGCCGGCCGCCGTGCCAGGTGCGGTCGGTTTCGCCGAGCGCGATGTTCAGGTCCCAGCCGTTGGAGTGGGCGATGTACAGCGTGATGTCGTCGCCATCCTGCCGGTAGTCGGCGAACTCGTGGAAGGATTCGTAAGGCAGCCGCGCATGCGCGCAGGGCACGGCCTTGCCGAGCTTTTCACGGGTTAGCTCGCGCTTGGCGACGATGTAGATGTCGCTGTACGGTGGGTGCGGCTTGGTGCGGCCGCGGCCCGCAAAGGCGCCGGGCTCGTCCTGGTTGCCGACCTCGGTGAAGATCACGTAGTCCTGCGTGACGGCAATCTCGTGGATGCCTTGCGTGATGGCCGCGCCAGGCACGAACCAGGTCTCGATCGGGCCCTGGCCATTCCAGCGCACCACGTGCAGGGGCCCCTGCCGGTCGGTGCGCGAGCGGCCCAAGGGCTCCAGGCCGAAGTTGCACCACCACATGCAGTCTTCACCCAGGTCTTCGACCGGGTGCCCCACGGTCAGCACGCCGGGAAACAGCGCATGCGGGCTGACGACGGGGTAGTCGGCCACCGCGCCGATGTAGCTGCGGAATTCCAGCGTCTGCGGGTCGAACTCGGCCGGGCGCTGCCGGTCGTAAGTCAGCAGCAGCCGGTCGCCCAGGAAGTGCGGCGCGGTGTTGGTGAAGGCCGGCTGCGCGCCGGCCAGCAGGCCGGGCAGCTCGGCTGGCGGTACCGCGCCGAGTGCGGCCGACATCAACTCGCTGTCGGGCGTGCGCACGTTGCGGCTGGTCCAGTGCGGTTTCCCGTTGGCGTTGGGCGCCAGGTCCACCCGCGTGACGATGCCGAAGCCGGCCCAGCAGAAGTTCACCACCGTGGGCTGCGCCGGCCCGATGATGAAGGCGTGGCCCCACAGACCGGCCGGCCAGGTGCCCGACGTGACGGTCAAGTCGAGGTCGTACTCCCGGCTGGGCTCGACCTGGTGATGCAGCGCGTGATCCATGGCGACGTTTCTCTTCGGAGTTCGGCGCCTCAGCGCACGCCGGCGCCAGCCAGCACTTCGGGCGAGAAGAACGAATCCGGCTGCAGCGGTGTCGGAATCCAGCCACCCTTGCCCGACACGTCCTGCTGGCGGGCATAGTTGCCGGTGGCCAGGTCGTAGGTCACCCACTCGTCGGTCGAATGCCCGTAGGTCTCGTAGAACGAGATCGGCAGGCTGTGCGTGACGCGATAGATCTGGCCCGCGGAGTCGTAGTTGTCCGAGATGCCGACGCCGGGCAGGTCTTCGTCCCAGAAGATCGTGCGTGTCGGGTAGACGTGGCGCTTACCCGCCTTCAGCGTGGCCTTCACTTCCCACACGCGGTGCAGCTCCCAGCGCACGCAATCGGGATTCAGAAAGTTCTTGGTCTTCATCGCCACGGCCGCCGGGCAGGCACTGTTGTCGCGGATGCGGTAGTTGTTGTAGGGGATGTACATCTCGCGCTTGCCGACCAGCTTGAAGTCGTAGCGGTCCAGCGAGCCGTAGAACACCGCCGCTTCGTCAACGGTGCCGGCGCCGCCGCCGGTGGGGCTGGGCGTGTCGTAGGCGATGTCCGGCGCCAGCTTCACGCGTCGCATGCCCGGCAGGTAGGAATAGGCGCGGCGGCCCTTGTCCTGCAGGTCGATGTTGTCGACGACGATCAGCTTCTCGCCGGCCTTGCGCGCGGGGTCGTTGTAGTCGATGCGCAGCCGCTCGAAGGTCTCGTCGCTGCTGATCGGGGTCGTGCGCTTGGGGTCGTAGATCGGATACTCGGCCCACATCTCGCCGACGCCGGTGACGGTGATGTTGCCCTGCGTGTCGACCACGCGGCCGCTCATGTCTGCCGAATAGAAGGCGGTGGTGTCGTACTTCAGCAGCCGGTTCCACATCACCTCGTTGCCGTTCTTCGGAAACGGGAACGGCAGCCCGGCGTAGCAGCCCTCGATGCCCAGGCCGTTCTTGATGGTCTTGCAGGCGCCGGCCGCGTTCTTCTTCATGTTCTCGATGACGAAGGGCGGGTAGCTGGCGATGCGGTGCGACGGGTACACGTCGATGCGGTAGCCGGGGTACTTCTTCAGCATCGCCTTGACGCCCTCGCTCAGCTTGGCCGCATGCGGGTCGAGGTTCTTGGCGTCGATCGAGAACAGCGGCTTCTCGGCCGCGTAGGGGTCGGGGCGCAGGCCGGGCGTTTTCGGGTTGTAGTTCGCCGGCGGCTTGACGGGGCCGGTGTGCGCGGGGATCGTGCCTTCCTTGTTGCCGGCGATCTCCGCGCCCCAGGGCGTGTGGGTCGTGGCCAGCATCTTGGCTTCATCGGCGGTCACCGCCGCGAAGGCCGGGGCAGCCAGGCTGCCGAGGATAAGTGCCGTTAGGCCGGTGAGTGCGTGTCTCATGCAATGTCTCCTAGCGAAGGCTCAGAACGTCGTCTTGAAGGTGAAGGACAGCCAGCCCCTGTCCTTGAGCAGCGCATTGCCGCCGTTCGAATAGGCCATCTGGGTCGGGCCGATGCCGGGCACCGCCGCGAAGATGTTGGGACCGGCGGTGTAGTGGCCGAAGTAGTCCGTGTAGGCGATGTCGAACTTGTATTTGCCCTTCACGTCCGCGCCCAGGCCCAGGCTCCACTGGCCGCTGCTCTCGTTGCCGCCGAAGGGCACCGGCGAATTGCCTTTCAATCCGGTGCTGAACGAGATCGGCATCGTGACGTCGACGCTGGGCAGTGCCTGGAACCAGGTCGGCGTGGCGGACAGCGACAGGCCCCAGGCCGTGTTCGTCGAGCAGCCGGCTTCCTTGCCGCCGACGGGGCAGTTGTAGCCGACGTGGTTGAAGGAGGCCGCCGTGTTGGGGTCGACTTTCTGCAGCTTGCTGTAGGTGACTTCGGCCAGCAACACCGACGAATCGAACAGCGGCGTCTTGCCGATGTAGGCCAGCGCATTGACCAGGAAGTGAAGGCTGTTGCCGCGCGCCAGCCCGGCCGAACCGAAGGCGGTGTTCAGCGCGGTGTTCTTGCGGTAGACGAGTTCAGAGCCGATCGACACGCCGGACACCTGCGTGGCGTAGCTCAGGCCGGCGATCTTCACGTCCTTCGCGTAGGCATTGTGCAGTTCGGAGAACGTGCCGCCGGGGCTGAGCACGGCCATCACCTTGTCATCGAACTTGCGCAGCGTCAGGCCGGCGGTGCCATTCAGCCAGTCCGGCGACCACTTGGCATTCAGGCCCCAGTTGCCACGGTCTTTTGGAATCGCATCGGGCCCGCTCTTCAGGTCGCCGTTGAACGGAATGCCGAGGTAGTTGGTGCCGCCCTGGAAGAACGGATCGCCATAGGTGAAATAGGTGCCGCCTTCGTAGATGCGGTAAGGCTTCCACTCCAGGAAGTACTGCGCATTCAGCGACAGCTTGTCGTTGATCTGCCAGTGCGCCGACAGCTGGTTCAGCGGCAGGAACAGCTCCTTGGCTTCGACGCCCGGCGTGGCCAGCGCCTTGCGGAAGTCCACCGGGCCCTGCGAGTACGAGGCACCATGGATGGGGCTGAACAGCGCCTCGCCATAGATCACCGTGTGGCGGCCGAGCTTGACGTCCAGCGGCATGTCGGCACCCAGCGGGACACGGCCGAACACGAAGGCGTCGAGGATCTCGCCCGAGTGCGTGTAGTAGCGCGACACCGCCTTGGTGTAGCGGTTGTTCGGGTACGCCGTGCCGAGGCCGGCGGCCTGCAGGGCAGGATTGCCCTTCACTTCGTTGTCGTAGGCGGCGTCGTACCAGCTGGCCGTGGAGATGCGGAAGCCGTGGCTCTTCTTGTAGACGAAGTCGAGTTCGGTCAGCAAGTCGACGCGGTTGGTGATCAGTTCGCCCTTGTCGAACTTGTACTCGCCGGCCTGCAGGCCCCAGGAATCGGCCAGCGTCTGGTCGCGCTTTTCCATGCGCCAGCCGGCGTTGTAGCGCACGGTGTTGTCGAAGCGCAGCGTCCCGTCAGGGCTGCCCACGTCGATCTGGAACGCCGCGCCCGGGCCATGGAACAGCACTGCTGTGACTGCAGCGGCTACGGCCAGCAGGGTGGGCTGGGGGCGCCGGCGTGGCGCTGTCCTCTTGTCTTGTCGCACGGTCTTGTCTCCGGTGTGTGGGGGTGGTGCGGGGTCACGCTGGCCTGCATCGGCGGGGTCAGGCGGGACTGACTGTCTTAATAACAAACCAGCTTGTTCGTTTTTTTTCAGGATAACGGAGCCGCAGTGGGCGATCTACTATCGTTGACCCTTATCAGGATCTCGGCGGCCCGATCGGGCCGCCCGGGGCCGGCGCAAGGCGCCACGGCGATGAAACGCACAGGTGCGTGCGCAGCCGACTACCCGCAGGGACCTGCGATCACCGTCGGCATCGATGACGCGCCAGCGCGGCGCGGCTCACCAGCCGATCAGCACATCGCGGCCATCCACCACCAGTTGCACCTTGGCGCCGATCGGCAGCGTCACCTTGGTCGGCACATGGCCGAACGGCAGGCCGGTGAGCACCGGTGTGCTGCTGACGCTGCGCAGCTGCGCTACTGCCTGCTTGAGCGAATAGCCGCGGTCGTTGGGCGACTTGCGGTAATCGGTGAAGGCACCCAGCAGCACGGCCTTCTGCGCTGCCAGCACGCCCGCCTGGTGCAACTGCAACAGCGAGCGCTCGACACGGTAGGGATGCTCGCTGACATCCTCGAGGAACAGGATGCCGCCCTTGACCTTGGGCCAATGCGGCGTGCCCAGCATGGACACCACCATGGCCAGGTTGCCGCCCCACAGCGTGCCGCGCGCCTGCAGGCCGTCGAAGCCGGCCTCGGTGCGAAAGCCCACTGCCTCCAGCTCACCCGACATCGCTTCGGCAAAGCAGTCCCGCGTGACCTCGTCGACACCGCCGGCTTCGTCGCTGCGGCCGAAGTCGTCGCAGGCCATCGGCCCGTGCCAGCTGCGTGCACCGGTGTGCGCCAGCAGGCCCAGCTGCAGCGCGGTGAGATCGCTGAAACCGACCCAGCGCGTGCCCTGCTCGACGCTGCGCGCCAGGCGTGGCCAGTCGATCGCGTCGAGCGAGCGGGTCAGGCCATAGCCGCCGCGGCAGGCCATCGCGATCGACGGCGCCGCGTCGGCCACGCGGTGCAGCGTGGCCAGACGGGTTTCTTCATCGCCGGCAAAGCGCTGGTGGCGGGCACGCACGCTGACATCGAGCGTTACTTCGTAGCCCATCGCGGCCAGCCGTTGTCGGGCCAGCTTCAAGGCGGGTGCGCGCAACTCCACGCCCGAGGGGGCAAACACGGTCAACGAGGTCATGGGGGATCGAAGGTCAACAGAGTGAGTGATCAGGCCCGGTCAGGGTCCGGCAGTTCGGTGGCATCGCCGGTCGGGATCGGATCCTTGTCGGCATCGTCTTCAAGCACCGTGGGCATGGCGCGCTGGGCGCGTTGCAAGGCCCGGCGCTCGGCGAAGAACTGGCGCAGCAGCAGCGCCGAGGCATCGGCCATCACGCCGCCCAGCAGCTCGGTGTGGTGGTTGAGCCGCGGCTCGGCGAACAGATCGGTCACCGAGCCGGCGGCGCCGGTCTTCGGATCGAAGGCACCGAACACCACGCGCTTGAAGCGCGCATGCATCAGCGCCATCGCGCACATCGCGCAGGGCTCCAGCGTCACGTACAGCTCGCACTCGGGCAGGCGGTAGTTCTCCAGCAGCTGCGCCGCGTGTCGCAAGGCGACGATCTCGGCATGCGCCGTCGGGTCGTGCGTGGTGATCGGCCGGTTGTAGCCGGTGGCGATGACCTGCCCGCCCCGCATGATCACCGCGCCCACCGGCACTTCGCCGGCCAGCTGGGCGTTCAGCGCCTGGTCCAGCGCGATGCGCATCGCCTGTTCATCGGCCGGCGTGATCATCGGCATGGGGGGCTCGGGGCAGGAAGGCGTTGCATGGGGGGCTGGGCGACCGGGCGAGGAAGTTACCACACGCCCTGCCCGAGTCGCCGCGCGCGCTGGCCGCCGCCGGCGCAGCACGCGCGCTGCCGCCTCGCTTGCATTGACGATGACCGCGGCCCGACATCGTTGTATGACCTCCCCACTGGACAGGCGCCGTGCGCCGGGCCCAGGTTCACCACCCCGGCACCAGGAGTTCAACCATGCCCACTGCCCCCGTCTACACCTACCGCGCCGGCCAACGGCTGGACCTGACCAAGCGTGACGACCAGTTCGTCGTGCGTGCACACGAGCCCGCGCTGGCGGCGCTGGCCAGCCGGGACACCGAGCAGGTGTCCGCGGCATCGACGCGGGTGCGCGTGGCCGCCGCCGACCTGGAAAACCAGATGGCCGCCGCACGGCAGATCGCGCCGACCCACCATGCCTACGACAGGGCGGACACCGGCAGCGAGTTCCTGATCACCGACCGCGTGCTGGTGAGCTTTCGGCCCGGCACGCCGCAGGACCAGGTGGACGCGCTGATCGGCCGCCATGGCCTGGTCGTCAAGCAGCGCTACGACGACCGCAACTACCTGCTGCAGCTGACCGATCACACCGGCGTCAACCCGGTCAAGCTGGTCGTGGCGCTGAGCGAGAACGAGCCCATCGTCGAGCGGGCCGAGAACGACCTGAACCAGCGCATGCCGCGCAGCGTGACGCTGCCGACCGACGCGCATTACCAGGCCGCCTGGCACCTGCACCTGCGCTCGGCCGAGCCGGCCTTCGACGCGCGCGCCAGCGCCCGCTGCGAACAGGCCTGGCAGCTGCTGGGCCACCTGGGCAGCGCCGAGGTGGTGATCGCCGTCAGCGACGACGGCTGCCGCCTGGACCATGCGGACTTCAACAGCCCCACCAAGTTCGCCGGCTGGGCCTACCTCAGCGACGAACGCCTGGTCAAGATGAGCGATCCGGACGCCACGCCGGCCGGCATGTACCAGCCCGGCGCGAACCACGGCACCTCGTGTGCCGGTGTCGCCGCCGGTGAAGCCGATGGCGTGATGACCGTGGGCGCGGCGCCCGGCTGCCGGCTGCTGCCGATCAAGTGGGAATCCGACGACCGCGGGCTGTATGTCAGCGATTCCAAGCTGCTCACCGTGCTGAACTGGATTGCCGACAAGGCCGACGTGTTGAGCAACAGCTGGGGCATCGTGCCGATCAATTCGTTTGCCGGCATCGTCACCGACCGCATCGCCACGCTGTCCACCAGCGGCGGCCGCCGCGGCCGCGGCATCGTCTTCCTGTGGGCGGCCGGCAACGAGAACTGCCCGATCCAGCACACCACCAACGTCGACGTGCCCTACACCCGCGGCTGGGCGCTGGGCGCCGGCAATGTGCCGGTGTGGGTGGGCGTGCAGCGCGCGCGCGTCTTCAGCAACCCGCTGGTGGCGCTGCCGGGCGTGATGCACATCGCCGCGCTGGCCAGCAACGCGCGGCGCAGCCACTATTCCAACTACGGCACCGGCATCGACCTGTGCGCACCGACCAACAACTCGCACACCTACCGCCGGCTACAAGTCACCGGCCTGGGCGTGGCCGCCCCCACCGGCGAAGGCACGCAGTTCACGCTGGCCTTCGGCGGCACCTCCAGCGCCACGCCGCTGGTGGCCGGGGTCGCGGCGCTGGTGATCTCGGCGCACCCGCTGCTGTCGGCCGCCGAGGTGATCTCGCTGCTGCGCCGCACCGCCAGCAAGGACCTCGACGCCACGCCCTACCCGCGCACGCCGCCGGCGAACTTCGATCCCAACCCGACCTGGGATGTGTCGCCGGCGGCGCCCTTTGCGCAGGGCGAGTTCGCCAACATCGGCCATGGCGATGGCAGCTGGAGCCCGTGGTTCGGCTTCGGCCGCGTCGATGCCGAACGCGCGGTGGCTGCGGCGCTGGCCGCTGGCGCGCCTCAGCCCGATGGCGGCGGCAGCAGCGCAAGTTCCAGCCGCGTGATCGATATCCCGGACAACGATCCGACCGGCATCGACGACAGCGTGCAACTCGCGGCGGCGGGCACGGCCTCGGCGCTGACGCTGTCGGTCGACATCCGCCACAGCTTCATCGGCGACCTGCAGGTCTCGCTGGTCGCGCCCGACGGCCGCGAGGCGATGGTGCACAACCGCAGCGGCGGCGACCAGCACGACCTGGCGCGCAGCTGGCAATCGAGCGACAACCCCGGACTGGCGACGCTGCGCGGCGCCACCATCGCCGGCACTTGGCGGCTGCGTGTGCGTGACATCGCCAACCTCGACAGCGGGCAGTTGCGCGGCTGGAGCCTGGCCGTTGCGGCCCAGGCGACGCAACCCCTCGTGATCGAAGAATCGCCCGGCACGACGATCCCCGACAACAACCCACAAGGCATCACGCGCACGCTGGTGGCCGCCAGCACGGCACGCGTCGGCGCCGTCGAACTGGCACTGGACATCACCCACACCTACATCGGCGACCTGCGGGTGGAACTGGTGGCACCCTCGGGCCGCGGCGTCGTCGTGCACGAGCGCAGCGGCCGCGACGCCGACAACCTGATCCGCGACTGGAACAGCACGCCGGCCGGCGGGCTGGCGGCCCTGGTCGGCGAAGCGGCCGGCGGCAACTGGACGCTGAAAGTGGCCGACTTGGATGCCCGTGACGAAGGCAAGCTCAACCGCTGGCGGCTGCGGCTGAGCGAATCGGCCTGAAACGCCGGGAAGGCCGGTGTCCGGATCGCGGTGCTGGCACCGGGGCCGGGGTGCGGCCAGAATGCTGCGCTCGCCTCACGACCTTCCCCTTGGAGCAGAAGCATGACGAGTGAAGACATCGGCACCCCGGTCGCGGTGGTCACCGGCGGAGCGCGCGGCATCGGCCTGGAGATCGGCCGGTGGTTCCTGGCCAACGGGCACCGCGTGGCGCTGATCGACATCGACGGCACCACCCTCACCGCCACGGCGACCCACCTGGACAACCCCGCACGCGTGCTGCCGGTGCACGCCGATGTCGCCGACCCGCAGCAAGTGCAAGCCGCCGTCGAGGCGGTGGCCAGGCGCTTCGGCCGCATCGACGCGCTGATCAACAACGCCGGCGTCGCGGTGTTCAAGCCCATCGCCGAGACCTCGTTCGCCGAATGGCGCCAGGTCATGGCCACCAACCTCGACGGCGCGTTCCTCTGCACCCAGGCCTGCGTGCCGCTGATGCGCCAAGGCGGCGGCGGCAGCGTCGTCAACATCGCGTCGATCTCGGGCCTGCGCGCCAGCACGCTGCGCGTGGCCTACGGCACCAGCAAGGCCGCGCTGATCCACCTGACACGGCAACAGGCGGTCGAGCTGGGCACGGTGGGCATCCGCGTCAACGCCATCGCGCCGGGGCCGGTGGAGACCGAGATGGCCAGGCAGGTGCACACCGCGGCGATCCGCGCCGACTACCACGACACCATTCCGCTGAACCGCTACGGCACCACCGGCGAGATCGCCGCCGCGGTAGGCTTTCTGTGCAGCGCCGCGGCCAGCTACGTGAACGGCCAGGTGCTGGCCGTCGACGGCGGCTTCGACGCAGCCGGTGTCGGTTTGCCGGCGCTGCGGCGGGACGCCTTGGCCTGAAGCTTCCCGCTGGCGCAGATGCTGCCGACGGATGACAACCGAAGACGCCGGCACCGCTGGCGTCAAGGCAGGCAGCCGCCGCACGAATCTTGCATGCAAGCTCCGTCGAAGCAACCAGCCCTCGCAGCATCGCCATGAGCTTCTACAGCGTCGACATGCGCGTTCTGCGCTCGTTCATCTCAGTGGTCGAAACCGGCAGCGTCACCGAGACCGCGCGTCGGCTGGGCCGCACGCAGCCGGCGATCACCTTGCAGATGAAGCGCCTGGAAGAGCTGACCGGCCGCGTGCTGTTCAAGCCCGAGAGCCGGCGCCCGGTGCTCACCTCCGAGGGCGAGATCGTGCTCAGCTACTCGCGGGCCATCTTGAAGATGCACGACGAGTTGCAGGCCCGGCTGTCGTCGGCCGACCTGGAAGGCCACGTCGTGCTCGGCACGCCGGACCTCTACGCGGCCTACCTGCTGCCGTCGATCCTGGCGCTGTTCCGCCAGGCCTACCCGCGCATCCAGGTCGAGCTGCGCTGCTCGCTGTCGACGCCGCTGCTCGGCCTGGTGCAGCGCGGCCAGGTCGACATTGCACTGGTCACGCGCATGCCCGGCTTCAGCGGCGGCGAAGTGGTGCGCCAGGAGCAGCTGATCTGGGTCGAAGCCGAGGGGCAGGACGTGCATCTGGAGGAGCCGGTGCCGCTGGCGCTGCTGCCGCCGGGCAACATCTACCGCGACTATGCGATCGAGGGGCTGGAGCGGGCCGGGCGCCGCTGGCGCATTGCCTGCGTCAGCGAAAGCATCGGCGGGCTTCAGGCTGCCGTGTTCGCCGGCATGGCGGTGAGCGTGGTGTGCAAGAGCGCGCTGGTGCACGGCATGCGGCAGATCGGCATCCACGAGTACTTTCCGCCGCTGCCCAAGGTCGACCTGCTGCTGTACCGCGCCTCGGGGCCGGCCACCTCGGCGGCGATGGCGCTGCACGACTACCTGGCGCGCTTCCTGGGCAGCGTGGAAGAGCTGCCGATGCCGCCGATCCGCGGTGCGGTGCCGGTGCTCGATCTGGCCTCGTCGACGCTGCCCTCAAGCCCGGGGCGGCGGGTCCGGCCAGCGGCCTGAACTGGCCGCGCGCGCGGCCTCGAAGGCCGCTGCGACGCGGAAGATGCGCGCTTCTTCCAGCGGCGGCGCGATGATCTGCAGGCCGATCGGCAGGCCATCGCTGTCGAAGCCGCAGGGGATGGTCGCTGCCGGCAGCCCGGCCAGATTGATCGGCCACGAGAACGGCGACCAGCCCAGGTGAGCATCCACCACGCGGCCGTCGATGCGGTCCGGCCCCAGCGTGCCGGCGGCGAAGGCGGTGACCGCCACGGTGGGCGTCACCAGCAGCTGGGCCTGCTCGAAGACCTGCAGGAACTTGGCGCGCAGGCGTGTGCGGCGGTGCATCGCGTTCACGTACTCGGCGCCGCCGTAAGCACGGCCCTGAGCCAGCACCTGGCGGTACTCGGGGTCGGACTGCGCCAGCACCTGCGCATCACGCTCCAGCATCGCCGCCGCCTGTTCGGTGTAGGCGATGGGCTTGGCCACCTGCTCCAGGATCTGCGGATCCAGGCCGACGTCGTCGGGCATCAGTTCGGCGCCCAGGTCCGCCAGCCGCACCAGCGCCGCGGCAAACGCGGTGCGCACCTCGGGCGCCACTGCCGCGAAGCCGAAATCGGACGTGAAGGCGATGCTCACGCCGTGCAGCGGGCCGGGTGTCGCGTCATAGCTGCGGCGGCCCAGCGGCAGGCTGGCGACGTCGCGCGGGTCGTGGCCGGCAATCACTTCGAGCAGCAGGGCTGCATCGGCAACCGTGCGCGTGATCGGCCCGGTATGGGCGAGCGAGGCCCAGGCCGGCGGAAAGAAGCCAGGTGCCCGCGGCACCAGACCGAAGCTGGGCTTGATGCCGAACACGCCGCAGAACGCGGCCGGCACGCGGATCGAGCCGACACCGTCGGTGCCCAGCGCCAGCGGGCCACAGCCGGCCGCCACTGCCGCCGCGGCGCCGCCGCTGGAGCCGCCGCTGGTGCGCCCGGTGTGCCAGGGGTTGCGCGTGATGCCCGACACCGGGCTGTCGGCGGTGAGCTTGTAGCCCGACTCGCAGGTGGTGGTCTTGCACGTCAGCACGGCGCCGGCCCGGCGCAGCGACGAGACCACGGCCGCATCCACATCCGGCACGAAGCGGTCGAACCCGGGCGCGCCGCCACGTGCCGGCACGCCGGCGACGAAGATCAGGTCCTTCACAGTCACCGGCACGCCGCACAGCGCACCCTGCGGCGCGCCCTCGCGCCAGGCCAGCGTGGCGCGCCGGGCTTCGCTGCGAGCACTGTCGAACATGGCGGTGACCATGACATTGCAGCGTCCGTCGGTGGCTACCAGCGCGCTGATCACGTCCTCGATCACCTCCGACGGCGTGAACTGGCCGCTTTGATAACCCGCTATCAGCTCGGTGGCGGCCAGCCGCGCGAGGCTGCTGCCCGGCGCGGTCATGAACACAGCCGCGCGACGGCGCGCCGGGTCAGCACGCCGATCAGCTGGGCGCGGTAGGCCGCGTCGCCGTGCAGGTCGGCATTCAGGCCCTCGGGCGGGAATCGCAGGCCGGCCACCGCTTCGGGCGAGAACTGCTCGTTCAGGCTGGCTTCGATGGCTGCCGCGCGGAACACGCAGGGCGCGGCGCCGGTGACGGCCACGCGCACGCCGGCCGTGGTGCGGGCGATGAACACGCCCACCAGGGCATAGCGCGAGGCCGGGCTGCGGAACTTCTCGTAGGCCGCGGCCGCCGGCGTTGGAAAGTGCACCGCGGTGACGATCTCGCCGGCCAGCAGCGCGGTGCTGAACATGCCGGTGAAGAAGGCCTCGGCAGCAATGCGTCGGCGCGTGCTCACCACCGTGGCGCCCAGCGCCAGCAGCGCGGCCGGGTAACAGGCGGACGGGTCGGCGTTGGCCACAGACCCACCGAGCGTACCGCGGTGCCGCACCTGCACATCGCCGATGCCGCCGGCCAGATCGGCCAGCGCCGGGATGAGGCGCTGCACGTCCGCCGAGGCGGCCACCTCGGCATGTGTTGTCATCGCACCGATCGTCAGGCCCTGGGCTTCACCGCGGATGCCGCGCAGCTCAGGCAGGCCGCCCAGATCGAGCAGCATGGACGGCGCGCTGAGCCGCAGCTTCAGCGCCGGCACCAGCGTCATGCCGCCGGCCAGCAGCCGCGCATCGTCGGCGGCGCCGAACACCGTGGCCGCGCTGTCCAGGTCGGCCGGGCGGACGTATTCGAAGGGGTGCATGCCAATGTCTCCGCGAATCAGAGGGGTCGGTTGCCGTGCCGGGTTCTGCGTCGATCACCGCAGCGCTGCGGCCGCGCCACCGGATTCGGCGACGATGCGCCAGATGCGCTGCGGCGAGGCCGGCATGTCGACATGGTTGACGCCCAGGTGCGCCAGCGCATCGACCACGGCATTGATGACCGTGGCCGGCGAGCCGATGGTGCCCAGCTCGCCGCAGCCTTTGGCGCCCAGCGGGTTGTGCGTGCAGGGCGTGATGTGCGTCTGCACGCGGATCGGCGGCACATGGTCGGCGCGCGGCATGCAGTAGTCGAGGAACGAACCGGACAGCAGTTGCCCCGATTCCGGGTCGTAGGCGCAGTCTTCGTACAGCGCCTGGCCGATGCCCTGCACGATGCCGCCGACGATCTGGCCATCGACGATCATCGGGTTGATGACCGTGCCGACATCGTCGACCGCGACGTAGTTCAGCAGCGTGACGACACCGGTCTCGGGGTCGATCTCCAGCTCGGCGACATGCGCGCCGCAGGGGAAGGTGAAGTTCACCGGGTCGTAGAAGGCCTGCTCCTCTAGCCCGGGCTCCAGCGTTTCGAGCGGGTAGTTCACCGGGAAGTAGGCCGACAGCGCGACCTCGGCCAGCGTCTTGCGCCGGTCGGTGCCGACCACCGCGAAGACGCCGGCACTGAACTCGATGTCCGCATCGCTGGCCTCCAGCATGTGCGCGGCGATCTTCTTGCCCTTGGCGATGACCTTGTCAGCGGCCTTGACCAGCGCCGAGCCGCCGACCGCCAGCGAGCGCGAGCCGTAGGTGCCCAGGCCGAACTGCACCTTGTCGGTGTCGCCGAAGACGATTTCGACCTGGTCGGCCGGCACGCCCAGCCTGTGCGACAGCACCTGCGCGAAGGTGGTCTCGTGCCCCTGGCCGTGGTTGTGCGTGCCCATCAGCACGGTGACCTGGCCGGTGGGGTGCACACGCACGGCAGCGCTTTCGAACAGGCCGCCGCGCACGCCCAGCCGGATGGCGATGCGCGAAGGCGCCAGGCCGCAGGCCTCGATGTAGGTCGACAGGCCGATGCCGCGCAGCTTGCCGCGCGCGGCCGATTCGCGCTTGCGCGCCGCGAAGCCGGCCCAGTCGGCGCTGGCCAGCGCCTTGGCCAGGCAGCCGCCGGGGTCGCCGCTGTCGTATTCCATCATCACCGGCGTCTGGTACGGGTAGGCATCGAGCGGGATCATGTTGCGGCGGCGGATCTCGGCGCGGTCCAGCCCCAGCTCGGCGGCGCAGACGTCGACCAGCCGCTCGAGCAGGAAGGTGGCCTCGGGCCGGCCGGCGCCGCGGTAGGCATCCACCGGCACGGTGTTCGTGAACACGCACTTGACCTCGCAGTGGATCGCCGGCGTGGTGTAGACGCCGGCCAGCAGCGGGCCGTACAGATTGGTCGGGATGTTGGGCCCGAAGGTCGACAGGTAGGCCCCCATGTTGGCCACGGTGCTGACGCGCAGCCCGAGAAATCGGCCGTTCTCGTCGAGTGCCATCTCGGCCTCGCTGACATGGTCGCGGCCATGGGCATCGGAGACGAAGCCTTCGCTGCGCTCGCAGACCCACTTCACCGGCCGATCCAGCCGCCGCGCGGCCCAGGTCACCACCGCTTCTTCGGCATAGTGGAACTGCTTGACACCGAAGCCGCCGCCGACATCGGGCGACACCACGCGCAGCTTGTGCTGCGGGATGTTCAGCACGAAGTTGCCCATCAGCAGCTTGACGATGTGCGGGAACTGGCTGGTGGTGTAGAGCGTGTGCTGGCCGCGCGAACGGTCGTAGTCGCCGATCGCCGCGCGCGGCTCCATCGGGTTGCCGACCAGCCGGTTGTTGACCAGGCTCAGCCGGGCCACATGCGCGGCCTTCTTGAACGCTGCGTCGGTGGCCGCGCGGTCGCCGATCTCCCAGTCGACGCAGACGTTGTCGGGGATGTCGTCGAACACCGCCGGCGCGCCGGGCCGCAGCGCGTCCAGCACGCCGACCACCGCCGGCAGCGCGTCGTAGTCGACCACCACCGCGTCGGCGGCCTGGCGCGCCTGGGCCAGCGATTGCGCGACGACGAAGGCCACCGCGTCGCCGACGTAGCGCACCTTGCCCTGGGCCAGCGGCGGGTGTGGTGGCTCTTTCGTCGCCGTGCCGCCTTTGCCGCTGACCGGCCAGGCGCAGGGCAGGCCGCCGACACCGTCGGCCTTCAGATCCTCGCCGGTCAGCACCGCCAGCACGCCGGGCATCGCCAACGCTGCCGTGGTGTCGATGGCGGTGATGCGCGCATGCGCATGGGTAGCACGCACGAACACGCCATGGGCCATGTTCGGCCGCTGGATGTCGGCCACGTAGTTGCCGCGGCCGAGCAGGAAGCGCAGGTCTTCCTTGCGCGGCAGCGACGCGCCGATGCCGGTGTGCGCTGTCATGCCCCCG
>NZ_DATILJ010000116.1:0-19155 GCF_035476535.1 Aquabacterium sp. | reverse complement strand
ACGGTGATGAAGGGCGGCGAGGAGGTGAAGATCTCCAAGCGCTCGGGCGGCTACGTCACGCTGCGCGACCTGATCGACTGGACCAGCCGTGACGCGGTGCGCTTCTTCCTGATCAGCCGCAAGGCCGACACCGAGTTCGTCTTCGATGTCGACCTGGCGCTGAAGGCCAGCGACGAGAACCCGGTGTTCTACGTGCAGTACGCCCATGCACGCATCTGCTCGGTGCTGGCCGAGCACGCCCGGCGCGGCGGCGCCGAACCCGATGCGGCGGCCGATCTGTCGCTGCTGGCGGCTCCCAGCGAACAGGCGCTGATGCTCAAGCTCGCCGCCTACCCGGACATGCTGGCCGGCGCCGCCGCCGACATGGCGCCGCACGACATCGCGTTCTACCTGCGCGACCTGGCCGCGTCCTTCCACAGCTACTACGCGGCCGAGCGTTTCCTGGTCGACGAGCCCGCGCTGGCCCGCGCCCGCATGGCGCTGCTGGCCGCCACGCGCCAGGTGCTGCGCAATGCATTGGCCGTGCTGGGCGTCAGCGCCCCGGATGCGATGACGCGCGACACAGCGCCCACGGAGGCCGCGGCATGAAGGGCAAAAAACAAGGCGGTGGTTTTGCGCTGGGCCTGATCGTCGGCCTGCTGCTCGGCCTGGCACTGGCGCTGGGCGTGGCGCTGTACATCACCAAGGTGCCGATCCCCTTCGTCAACAAGGTGCCGCAGCGCACGGCAGAGCAAGACGCGGCCGAAGCGGCCAAGAACAAGCACTGGGACCCGAACGCGCCGCTGGCCGGCAAGAACCCGGCGCGGCCGGCACCGTCGCCGGCACCCGCGGCCAGCGGCGTGGCCGATGCGGCCCCGACGGCGAATCCGGACGCAGCGGCCACGCCAGCGCCTCCTGTGGCTCGCAGCGCCGGCCCGGCATCGGCGGCCGTGGCGACGGCCGCGGCCTCCGCGGCGGCTTCGGCCGCGCGCGGCGCCCGGGACCCGGCCGCCATCCTCAGCGGCCAAGCGGCCAAGTCCACCGCCACCAGCCCTGAAGCGTTCAGCTTCTATGTGCAGGCCGGGGCTTATGCCCGCACCGAGGACGCCGAGGCCCAGCGCGCCAAGCTGGCGATGCTGGGCGTCACGGCGCGGGTGATGGAGCGGGAACAATCCGGCCGCACGGTGTTCCGCGTGCGCGTGGGCCCCTTCGATGCGCGCGACGAGGCCGAAGCCATGCAATCGCGGCTGGCCGGGTCGAGCATCGAATCGAACCTGGTGCGCGTGGAACGTTGAACCTTGGCGAGCCGCATGGATCCATTGCGCTCGGACAACGAAAAGGACTTGGCATGAATCGTCGTGATTTCGCCCTCGGGCTTGGCACCGGCAGCCTGGCATCGGTGCTGGCTGGCAGCGCGCACGCGCAGGGCGAACCGGTCGAAGGCCGCGAGTACACCCGGCTGCAGCAGCCCGTGCCGGTGTCGCCCGCGGCGGCCGGCAAGGTGGAAGTGGTCGAGTTCTTCGGCTACTGGTGCCCGCATTGCAATGCCTTCGAGCCCTCGCTCGACGCCTGGGCCCGCAAGCTGCCGGCGGACGTGGTGTTCCGCCGCATCCCGGTGGCCTTCAATGGCCCGCACGAGCCCTACCAGAAGCTGTTCTACGCCCTCGAAGCGATGGGCCAGCTCGACGCGGTGCACCGCAAGGTGTTCGCCGCCGTCCATGTGCAGCACCTGCGCCTGGACAAGGACAGCGATCTGCAAAGCTTCAGCAGCGCCAATGGCCTGGACTACGCCAAGCTCACCGACACGATGAAGAGCTTCTCGGTGGCCACCAAGTGCAGCCAGGCCAAACAACTGACCAACGCCTGGAAGATCGACGGCGTACCAGCCATGGGCGTGCAGGGCCGCTTCATGACCTCGGTGGGCCTGGCCGGCGGCCATGAGCAGGCGCTTCGCGTGATGGACGCGCTGATCCTGAAGGCCAAGAAGGCATAGACGCTGACCCCAGCTGCGGCGCATCGCAGCCGCAGTCATCGCGAAGATTTACCGACATTCGCGCCCAAGGCGGTACAGGCTTGCGACTAGAATGGTCTGCAAGTTTTGTGCCGCCCAATGACTGCCCTTCTCCGCTCCCGATCCATCGCCTGGCTGTGCGCCGGCGCGGCGCTGGCCATCTGCCTGCCAGTGGCGGCCGAGAAGGCCGATCGCAGCAAGCCGATGTCGCTGGAATCGGACCAGCCCTGCACCGTGAACCTGCTGAAGCAGACCAGCAGCTGCAGCGGCAACGTGGTCGTGGCACAGGGCACGCTGCTGATCCGAGCCGAGCGGGTCGAACTGCGCGAGACGCCGGAAGGCTACAAGCTGGCCAGCGCCGTCGGCACCGACGCCAAGCCGGCGCAATACCGCCAGAAGCGCGACAACATCGACGAGCATGTCGAAGGCACGGCCCAGCGCATCGACTACGACAGCCGTGCCAACACGCTGCGCTTCGAAGGCCGTGCCATCGCCCGCCGCCTGCGCGGCACGGTGGCAGCCGACGAGATTCGCGGCCAGGTCATCACCTGGGACAACAACGCCGAGATCTTCAACGTGCAGGGCGGCACCGCCACCGCCGCCAATCCGGGCGGCCGCGTGACTGCCGTGCTGGCGCCGCGGGATGCCGCGTCGGCGCCGCCCGCCCCGGCCGCCAGCGCCGCACCGACCCAGCCGCTGCGCAGCACGCCGGCCCTCGGGGAACGGCGGTGAACGCGTTGCAGCACGGCGCGCCCGCCGCCGGCAGCCGCCTCGAAGTGAGCGGACTGCAAAAGACCTACGGCTCGCGCAAGGTGGTCAAGGAAGTGCACCTGGCCGTCGGCGCCGGCGAGGTGGTGGGACTGCTCGGACCCAACGGGGCCGGCAAGACCACCACCTTCTACATGGTCGTCGGCCTGGTGCGCGCCGATGCCGGGGAGATCAGCATCGATGGTGTCGCGGTGCACGGCAAGCCGATCCACCAGCGTGCGCGCATGGGCTTGTCCTACCTGCCGCAGGAGGCGTCGATCTTTCGCAAGCTCAACGTCGCCGAGAACATCCGCGCGGTGCTGGAGCTGCAGATCGGCGCCGACGGCAAGCCGCTGAAGAACGGCGTCATCGAAGAGAAGCTCAACCAGCTGCTGCACGACCTGTCGATCGAGAAGCTGCGTGATTCGCCGGCCCCCGCGCTGTCCGGCGGTGAACGCCGGCGCGTCGAGATCGCCCGCGCGCTGGCCACGCAGCCGCGCTTCATCCTGCTGGACGAGCCGTTTGCCGGCGTCGACCCGATCGCCGTGATCGAGATCCAGCGCATCATCGGTTTCCTGAAGAGCCGCGGCATCGGTGTGCTGATCACCGACCACAACGTGCGCGAGATGCTGGGCATCTGCGACCGCGCCTACATCATCAGCGAAGGCCGGGTGCTGGCTGAAGGCACGCCGGCCGAAATCGTCGAGAACGCGGACGTGCGCCGCGTCTACCTCGGCGAGCACTTCCGGATGTAAGGCGAGGGCGTGTCCATGAAACCCTCATTGCAGGTACGCCTGTCGCAGCACCTGGCGCTGACGCCCCAGCTGCAGCAGTCGATCCGCCTGCTGCAACTCTCCACGCTGGAGCTGCACCAGGAAATCGAGCAGATGCTCGAACAGAACCCTTTCCTCGAGGTCGAGGGCGACCAGGCCCCGATGGAGATGGGGCTGGAGCGTGTCAACGCACCTGAGAAGACCGCCGAATCGCCGGTCGACCGGGTCGCCGACCGGGATGACAACGCGGTCGACAGCGCGGGCGGCGGCGACGAGCCGGCCGGTGTCGACACCGCCGAGTTCGGCACCACCGAGCGCGAAGACTGGGACAACGGCACCGAAGGCGACGATTTCGACGGCATTCGCGAACTGCCCTCCTCGGCCTCGGGCACCGGCAGTGGCGACGACGACTTCGAGCCGATCGAGTCCGGCGACATCGGCCCGACGCTGCAGGACCACTTGCGCCGGCAGCTGCTGGGCATGCGCCTGTCCGGCGAAGACGCCGCGGCGGTGATGGTGCTGATCGAATCGCTGAACGAGGACGGCTACCTGGCCGACCCGCTGGAAGAGATCGCCGAACGCCTGGCCGGTGCGGGCGACGAATTCACCGAATCCCGCGAAGAGCTGATCGATCGCCTGCGCTGCGCGCTGAAATGGCTGCAGAGCCTGGAGCCCACCGGCGTGGGCGCCAGCAACCTCGGCGAATGCCTGACCCTGCAGCTGCGCACGCTGCCGCGCTGCGAGGCGCAGGTGGTGGCCATCATCATCTGCAAGCAGCACCTGGAGCTGCTGGCCCGGCGCGACATGAAGAAGCTGATGGCCGCCACCGGCGCCGACGAAACGATGCTGCGCGAAGCGCAATCGCTGATCGTCGCCTGCGAGCCCAAGCCCGGCCGGCAGTTCGCGCGCGCCGAAGCCAACATCATCGTGCCCGATGTCATCGTGCAGAAATCCGGCCGCGGCTGGAAGGTGATGCTGAACCCGGACGTGATGCCCAAACTGCGCATCAACGACCTCTATGCGCAGGCCATCAAGGGCCAGCGCAATGGCAACGGCGCAGGCCTGTCGGCACGGCTGCAGGAAGCCCGCTGGTTCATGAAGAACATCCTGCAGCGCTTCGACACCATCCTGCGCGTCAGCCAGGCCATCGTCGAGCGGCAGAAGGGCTTCTTCACCCATGGCGAGATCGCGATGAAGCCGCTGGTGCTGCGCGAGATCGCCGACGAGCTGGGCCTGCATGAATCCACCATCTCGCGCGTGACCACCGCGAAGTACATGAACACGCCCTTCGGCACCTTCGAGCTGAAGTACTTCTTCGGCTCGTCGCTGAACACCGAGGCCGGCGGCAATGCCTCGAGCACGGCGGTGCGCGCGCTGATCAAGCAACTGGTCAGCTCGGAAGACCCGGGCAAGCCGCTGTCGGACAACCAGCTCTCGGACATGCTGGCCGAACAAGGTATCCAGGTGGCACGGCGCACTGTCGCCAAATACCGTGAAGCGCTGAAGATCGCGCCCGCGAACCTGAGAAAAGCGCTCTGACCATGGCCGCCCTGTTCCTGCCCTGCGCGGCCGGTGTCGAACCGCTGCTCGTCGACGAATGCAAGCGCCTGCTCGGCGACAAGGCGCAGGTCATGGCCGCCCGTGGCGGCGTGGTGGTTCACGGCGACGCGCTGACCGCGATGCGCCTGAACCTGCACAGCCGACTCGCGCAACGTGTGCTGTGGCCCCTGGCCCATGCGCCCTACCGCAGCGAGCACGACCTCTACGACCTGGCACGCACGGTACGCTGGGGCGACTGGATCACGCCGCAGCAGACCTTCCGCATCGACACCACCGCGCAGCGCTCACCGCTACAGAGCCTGAATTTCGCGACGCTGCGCGTGAAGGACGGCCTGTGCGATGTGCTGCGCGACGCCACCGGCGAACGCCCCAGCGTCGACACGCGCTTTCCCGACCTGCCGCTGACGCTGCATCTGTCTGCCACCGACGCCACCTTGTACGCCGACACCTCCGGCGAAGCGCTGTTCAAACGTGGCTGGCGTGAAGCCAAAGGCGAAGCGCCGCTGAAGGAAACCCTGGCCGCGGCGATGCTGGCCGCCGCCGGCTGGCGGGGCCGCGCCGAAGATGGCGCGCTGTTCGACCCCTGCTGCGGCGCCGGCACCATCGCCATCGAGGCCGCGCAGATCGCCTGCGGCATCGCGCCCGGCCTGCAGCGGCGTTTCGCGTTCGAGAAGATGCTGCCCTTCCGCACGCACCAGAACGCGCTGCGCCAGATGAAGGACGAAGCCCGCGCACTGAAACATGCGCCGGCCGTGCCGCTGTTCGCCGGTGACGTGGCCTTCCGCATGACCGACTTTGCCACGCGCAATGCCGAGCGCGCCGGCGTCAGCCAGGCCATCGAGTTCAAGACCGCCGACGCGCTGCAGCGCCTGCCACCGGCCGAGACGGGCGTGATGATGCTGAACCCGCCGTACGGGGAGCGCATCGAGCCCAAGGGCTCGCGCGGTGGCGAACGCATCGAGCCCAAGGGCTCGCCAGCAGCCAAAGAACGCGGCAGCCGCGAAGGCTTCGAAGGCGGCGGCTCGCCGGCCGAGTTCTTCAGCCAGCTCGCCAGCCACTGGAAGCGCCACTATGCCGGCTGGTCAGCCTACGTGCTGAGCCCGGACATGAAGCTGCCGCAGGCGCTGCGCCTGAAGGAAAACCAGCGCACGCCGATGTGGAACGGCCCGATCGAATGCCGGCTGTTCCGCTTCGACCTGGTGGCCGGTTCGGCGCGCACGCCGAAGCCGGATACCGAGGCCGATCCCGCCACGGAAAGCCCGCGCGCTTAAGCCGCGGGCGCCCGCGCCATCGCGCGCTGGTGCAGCGCCAGCCAGGCCAGCGCCACGGCCAGCAGGGCCAGCGGCAGCAGCGCACCGAGGTTCATCGCCTGCCAGCCGCCGGTGGTCACCAGCGCGCCGCTGGCGAACGAGGTCAGCGTCATCGTCAGGTAGACGCAGAAGTCCAGCGCCGCCTGCGCCTGCGTCTTCTCTTCCGGGCGCCAGGCGCTGGTGGCCAGCGTGGTGCCGCCGATGAACAGGAAGTTCCAGCCCACGCCCAGCGCCAGCAGCGCGCCGAGGAAGTGCATCACGTCGTTGCCATGCAGCGCGAAAGCGACGCAGCCGGCGTTCAGCAGCAGGCCGACGATCATCACCGGCAGCACGCCGAAGCGCTTGATCAGCCGGCCGGTGAAGAAACTGGGCACGAACATGCCCAGCACATGCCACTCCAGCACCAGCGCGGTGGCCGAGAACGGGTGCGCGCACTGTTGCATCGCGATCGGCGTCGCGGCCATCAGCAGGTTCATCACGCCATAGCCGATGGCGCAGGCCGCGGTGGCGATGATGAACAACGGCTGCCGCACGATCTCGGCCAGCGGCCGGCCCGTGGCCGGCTGGCCCTGGCCCGGCAGCGTCGGGAACGGGATGCACGAGATCAGCAGCAGGCTCAGCAGCGCCACGCCGCACAGCGCCAGGTAGGCGCCGGCGAAGGGCTGCGCCAGCAGGCCGCGGCTCCATTGCGCCAGGTTGGGTCCAACCACCGCGCCGAGGATGCCGCCGGCCAGCACCCACGAGATCGCGCGCTCCTTGTACGCGGCGTCGACCAGCTCGACCGAGGCGAAGCGGTACAGCGAGCCATTGGCGTTGTAATAACCCGCAATGACCGTGGCCGCGGTCAGCAGCCAGAAGTCGCGTGTCAACACCGCCCAGGCGCAGACCGCCGCGCTGGCGATGGCCACCAGCAGCCCGAGCTGGAACGCACGCCGGCGGCCGTAGCGCCGCTGGTGGTGCGCCACCAGCCCGGTCGCCAGTGCACCGCCGGCCACGTAGCCGGTGATCGGCAGCGTGGCCATCCAGCCCGCCGGCGCCAGCGCCAGGCCGACCAGGCCGTTGATCGCGATGAAGGTCACGTTGTTGACCATCAGCAGGCCCTGGCACAGCGTCAGCAGTGCAAGCCGCGGGTTCATGCCGAGGCTCCGCCGATGCAGGCCAACGCGGCCAGCGGCGCCGTGTCGGCGCGCAGCACGCGCGGGCCCAGCGACACGGCGACAAAACCGTGGCGCAGCGCCAGCGCCTGCTCGGCATCGCTCAGGCCGCCCTCGGGGCCGCTGAGCACGGTGATCCCGCCGGCCTGCGCCAACGGCGTGGTGGCCCGCAGCAGCGGCGGTGCCTGCGGGTCCAGGCTCAGCAGCAGCCGTGCCGGTGCGATCGGCGCCAGCCCGGCCAACCACTCCCGCAGCGGCAGCGGCGCACCGATCAGCGGCACGCGGTTGCGGCCGCTTTGTTCGCAAGCCGCGACGGCCACCGCCTGCCAGTGCGCGGCCTTGCGCTCGGCACGTTCACCGGCCACGCGCAGCACCGAGCGCTCGCAGACCAGCGGCTGGATCGCGACCACGCCCAGCTCGGTGGCCTTTTCGACCAGTGTGTCCATGCGTTCATTGGCCGGCATGCCCAGCGCCAGCGTCACCGCGACGTCCAGTTCCCGCTCGACCGGTTCATGGGCGAGCACCCTCACCTGCACCGATTTGCGGCCCATCGCCAGCACCTCGGCCGACCATTCGCCGCCCTGGCCGTCGAACAGGCACAGCGGTGCGCCGGGCTGCAGGCGCAGCACCTGGGCATGGCGCGCGGCGTTGTCGGGCAAGGGCAACTCGATGCCGGCACGCAGCGCCGGCTCGACATGGAAGCGGGGAGTCATGGGCCGGCAGTGTGCACCAGCGCTGCGCCGGGCAGCCGGGCGGCCGGGCGGGTCCAGGCCCGCGGTGCCCAGGGGCAGAGGTCAGGCCCCGGCGCAGAGGGTCTCGGTGATGCGGTAGGCCGCGCCAGCCCCTTGCGCGGCCCGCACTTCGTCGATGAAGCGCGCGGCCAGCGATCGCAGTTCATCCGGGCCGTTGCATTTTTCCACGTCCAGCACCATGCGGTAGCCCTTGATCAGGCCCAGCAGTGGCCGCGCCTGCGCGGTCATCGTGTCGTACAGGTGCCGGTAGCCGACCACGGCCAGCCGCACGCGCAAGGGCGCTGTTTCATCCGGCCGGACCACCGGCGCGGCTTCGGCGACGGGCACCGCGGCCTCTGCGGGGACGGAGGCGGGGACAGGCTCCGGTGCCGGTGCCGGTGCCGGTGCAGCCGCCGCCGGCGCCGGCGCGGAAGACGCCGACGATGCACTGCGCACCGGCTCGACCATGGCGCCATCGATCAGCTGCTGCAGATCGGCCAGCGTGCTGCCGTTGACCAGCCCCACCCAGTCGGCGCCCGGCTTCTGGCCGTCGATGATCAAAAGCAGGTTGCGCGCCGGCCGCGACAAGGCCTGCGCCCTGTCGCGGATGGCCTGGCGGCCGACTTCGGTCTTGACATAGCGCGTCGTCATGGGGGTTGGGTGCCCTGCCCGACGATCAGCGCGTCAGCGCCGTGCGTCGCGCAGTTCGCGGCGGAGGATCTTGCCTACCGGTGTCTTCGGCAGTTCGGTGCGGAACTCAACCACCTTGGGCCGTTTGTAACCCGTGAGATTGGCCTCGCAGAACGCCCGCACGTCGGACTCGCTGACCGCCTGGTCCTTCTTCACCAGCACCACCTTCACCGCCTCGCCGGCCTTTTCGTCCGGAATGCCGACCGCGGCGCATTCCAGGACGCCGGGCATCTGGCTCAGCACATCCTCGATCTCGTTCGGGTAGACGTTGAAACCGGAGACCAGGATCATGTCCTTCTTGCGGTCGACGATGCGGAAATAGCCGCGCTCGTCCACGGTGCCGATGTCGCCGGTGCGGAAGAAGCCGTCGGCGGTCATGACCTTGGCGGTTTCATCAGGGCGCTGCCAGTAGCCGGCCATCACCTGCGGGCCGCGGATGGCAATCTCGCCCGGTGTGCCCAGCGGCACTTCCTTGCCATCGTCGTCCAGCAGCGCCAGCTCGGTCGACGGCATCGGCAGCCCGATGGTGCCGCTGTACGCCGTGGCATCCACCGGGTTGCAGGTGGCCGACGGGCTGGTCTCGGACAGGCCGTAGCCCTCGCAGATCGGACAGCCGGTCTTCTCCAGCCATTGCCGCGCCGTGCCCTGCGTCACGGCCATGCCGCCGCCGACCGAGATCTTCAGGTGGCTCCAGTCCACCTTGTCGAAATCGGCGTGGTTGGCCATCGCGGTGAACAGCGTGTTGACGGCCGGCAGGCTGTGGAAGGGCTGGGCGGCCAGCTCTTTCAACATCGCCGGGATGTCGCGCGGGTTGGCGATCAGGATGTTGCAGCCGCCCATGCGCAGGCTCAGCATCATGTTCGTGTTGAAGCCGAAGATGTGGTACAGCGGCAGCGCGCAGACGGTGACGATCTGCTCGCCCGACGGGATCTTTTTCAGTGCCGGCTGGTACCAGGCCTCGGCCTGCAGGATGTTGGCCACCAGGTTGCGGTGCAGCAGCACCGCGCCCTTGCTGACGCCGGTCGTGCCGCCGGTGTACTGCAGCACGGCGATGTCGTCCGACGCGATCTTCGGCGCGGTGTACGTCATGCGCCGGCCGCGGCTCACCGCGTCGTTGAAGCGGGTGGCGCCGGGCAGCGAAAACGCCGGCACCATCTTCTTCACGCGCCGCACCACGTGGTTGACCAGCGTGCCCTTCAGCAGCCCCAGCATGTCGCCCATCGAGGCCAGCAGCACCTGCTTGGTCGGCACCTTGTCCAGCACCTGCTGGAACACCGACGCGAAGTTCTCGAGGATCACGATCGCCTTGGCGCCCGAATCCTTCAGCTGGTGCTCCAGCTCACGCGGCGTGTACAGCGGGTTGACGTTCACCACCACCAGCCCCGCGCGCAGGATGGCCGCTACCGCCACCGGGTATTGCGGCACGTTGGGCATCATCACCGCCACCCGGTCGCCGCGTTCCAGCCCACTGCCCTGCAGCCAGGCGGCCAGCGCGCGTGAGGTTTCATCCACCTCGCCGAAGCTGAGCGCGCGGCCCATGAACTTGTAGGCCGTGGCCTCCCGGTATTTGCGAAAGCTCTCGTCGATCAACGCCACCAGCGAGGGGTAGACGTCGGTCTTCACCTCGGCCGGCACGCCGGCGGGGTACTGCTTCAGCCAGATCTTCTCCATCAATCACTCCGTTCCTGGGGGCGGATTCTGACGGACTGCTGACATACCGGGATCAGGGCATTCGATAGCCGGGCCGCCCCCGGTGTGTGCTGCGGCGAGCCCTTTCTACAATCACGCCAGCCCCATCGACCATGAGCGAAGCCCTCGATACCGCCGGCCGCAACGCGCCCTTGCACACCCGCTGGCAACTGCGTTTGCTGGGCGATCTGACCCTCACCGACGGTACCCGCACGCTGCAACGCCTGTCCAGCCGTGCCGCTGCGGCGCTGTTGGCGCGGCTGGCCATGGCGCCGCAACGTGCCCATGCGCGCGAGGAACTGATCGAGCTGCTGTGGCCCGGCGTGGCGCTGGATGTCGGCCGCAACCGGCTGCGCCAGGTGTTGTCGACGCTGAAGAGCCTGCTCGATGCGCCCGGCGCCACCGGCGCGCCGGTACTGCAGGCCGACCGCCAGGCGCTGCGCCTGACCGCCGATGCGCTGAGCTGCGACGTGCCGGCCTTCGAAGCCGCGCTGCGCGCCGGCCGGCTCGACGAGGCCCGGGCGCTGTACCGCGGCGAGTTGCTGCCGGGCTTCTTCGACGAATGGATCGTCGACGAGCGGCTGCGCCTGGCGGCCTTGGCAGACCGGCTCGACGATGCGCCGGGGCCCGGGCGGACGGCGGGCACGGCCCCCACCGGCGTCGCTGTCGCCCCAGCTGCCGCGCCGGCCACGCCCGCTGCGGCCGCATACCCCCCGCCGCGGCCTGTCCGCCCGGTGCTGCCGCACTACCTGACCCACCTGCGGGGCGCCGACACCATCGGCGCGCGGCTGCGCAGCGAGGTGCAGCGCCAGCGCCTGGTCACGCTGCTCGGGCCCGGCGGCCATGGCAAGACGCGGCTGGCGGTGGAAGTAGCACAGGCGCTGAGCGACGGCAGCGGCTGGGCCGAAGCGAACAGCGCGCCGCGCTTCGACATGGTGGCCTTCGTGCCGCTGGTCGGCTGCCTGCAGCGTGAAGAGATGCTGGACGCACTGATGCTGGCGCTGCGCCAGGAAGGCCACGCCAGCCATGGGCTGCGGCACTTGGCTGGCGTGCTGGCCGGCCGCCGCACGCTGGTGGTGCTGGACAACTTCGAGCAACTGGTCGATGCCGGCGCACCGGTGGTGGCCACGCTGCTGGAGCAGAACCCGGGGCTGCACCTGCTGGTGACTTCGCGGCGCGCGCTGGGCCTGGCCGGCGAGCAGGAGTTCGTGCTGCCGCCGCTGCCGCTGCCGGAGCCCGATGCCGGCGATGAAGCGGCGCTGAACCCGGCCGTGGCCTTGTTCGTCGACCGGGCCCGCGCGGTGCGCGCCGATTTCCACCTGAGCAGCCGCAACCGCGACGCGGTGATCGCGCTGGTGCGGCTGCTGGAGGGCATGCCGCTGGCCATCGAGCTGGCGGCGTCGCGCGTGCGCAGCGTGCCGCCGGCCAGCCTGCTGGCGTTGCTGCAGGCAGCGCAGCCCAGCGTCGACAGCGACGCTTCGCCGCACGGCGAGGCCGGTGCAGCGCACGGCAACGCACTGGCCCTGCTGTCGCGCAGCGGCCCGCGCGGCGGCAGCGACCCGCGCCATGCCTCGATGCTGGCGGTAGTGCAGTGGAGCTGGCAGATGCTGTCGCCCGAGGCGCAGCGCCTGCTCGGCCGGCTGTCGGTGTTTGCCGGCGGCTGCACGCTCGATGCGGTGCAGGCCGTGTGCGGCGACGGCAGCACCACCGTGGCGCTGGCGCTGGACGAACTGGTGATGCATTCGATGCTGCGCAGCGATGCCGAAACCGCCCGCTTCGAGCTGTTCGAGCTGATCCGCGTGTTCGCCGCCACCATGCTGCCGGCGGCCGACGCGCCGGCCTTGCGGGCCCGCCATCGCCGCTGGCTGATCACCTGGGCGCGGGCGCTGCCGCTGGCCGCGCCGCTGCAGCAGGTACGGCACGAGCTGGCCAACATTGGCACCGCCGTCGCCGGGGCCGCGACCGATGGCGCGCCGGAAGATGCCGCCGCGCTGGTCGATGCGCTGCAGGGCCCGCTGTCGGACATCTCATTGCCGCAGGGCGCGATGCGGGCGCTGGCCCGCTGCGCCGATGCGCTGCCCACGGCCCCGCAGCGCGCAACGACCCGCGCCTTCCTGGCGCGGGCACTGTTCCGTGCCGGCAACCCGGCGGGCGCGACACCGCTGGCCGAACAGGCCTGGGCCGAGCTGCCCGAGGCGGCGCTCGGCAACGGCCTGCCGCGCGCCGGGGTGCTGGCCCGTCTGGCGCACCTGCGCTGGCGCATGCAGCGCGACGCCGGCGTGCAGGCCTGGCTGGCCGAAGCGCTGGCGCTGGCTGAAGCGGCCGGCGCCGTGTCGCTGATGGCCAGCGTGCTGGCCACGCAAGGTGCGATGGCCCGCCCGCGCGACCCCGCCGCCGCGATCACGCTGCAGCGCCGCTCGCTGGCGCTGTGGACGCAGGCCGGCGACGTGCAAGGCATGAACACCGGCCGCGCCAATCTGGCGATAGCCCTGGCCGGATCGGCCGCTGGCTGCCCCGAGGCACTGGCGCTGCTGGACGAGATGCTGGCCAGCACCCACGCCAGCGGCGACTGGGTGCAGCACGCGCACGGCTGCAATGTGCGCGGCGAAGCGCTGACCCGGCTGCGCCGCTGGTCCGAGGCTGCCGCGGCCTACCGCGACTGCGTGCAACTGGCCTTTGCGCTGCCTGAGACGCTGCTGCTGGCCTATGGCCTGTGGAACCTGCCGCGCGCGCTGGCCCACCTGCGCCTGCCCGACACCGCGGCAAGGCTGATGGGTTTTGCGCAGACCTTCGCGCCATTGCATTGCGGACCGCTGAGCCGCGCGGACCGCCATGACCTGCGGCGCGTGCGGCGGCTGTGCCGCGTGCAGCTGACGCCGGCCGCGCTGGCCGCGTGCTGGCGCGAAGGCGTGGCGCTGACGCTCAGCGACGCGGTGCGCCTGGCGGTGCACGGCTGAACCCGGCCAGCCGGCGCGGCTGCGTAGGCGGCTGCGTTGGCGACTGCGGGCATCGGCGATCGTGTGGGTCAGCCCCTGAGCGCAGCAGGGGCATTGCAGCGCTCGTCTAACGCTCGTCTAACGGCCGCTGCGCACAGTGGGGGTGTTGCCGCAAGGCCCACCCCTTTTCCGCCGAGGCCCGACGATGAACGCTCTTGCAAACCCCAGCACAGCCGCCGACCCGGCAGCCGCCCCAGTGCAGGCCTGGCCCGCCGAGCAGTCGTTCAGCACGCAACTGAGTTTTGCGCTGGAGCGCCCGGGCGTGCCGACCGGCCTGCGGCCCTCAGCCGGCACGGCCGACCTGGCAGCAGCCGAGCGCATCGCCGGCACCTACACCGTCAGCTACAACGCAGCCAGCGGCTTGCTGGCCTTGTCGGGCACATTGAACGTCGACGGCGCGACCTACTTCGTCGATGACCAGCTGACGATCGACCGCGAGGCCAGTTTCGAGGCCTACCTCAGCGCCCACAGCGGCGGCGAGCCCGCCACCGAACGCCGGCTGACCGCCTGGTCGGTCAGCGGTTTGCCGGAAGACGGGCCGGGGCTGAAGCTGCTGGCCGGGCTGGCGGTGATGTCGCACCTGGGGCTGCAGCGGGGCAGTTGAACCTCGTCATGCCAAGCAGGCGCCATGCGCGCGTCGCGTCAATCTGACGGGACAGGTTCATGCATCGTTCTGGCATGTGAGGGTGTAGCGCGCCTTGAGCTTGGTCAGCGCATGGCCGTATCCGATGCGGCCGCGGTGTTGAAGCTGGCCGACCACGATGCCGGGATGAAGACCGAGCTGGCGGGCGAAGTCTTCGATGCCGGCATGGGTCAGCGGCAGTCGCTGCAACTCCCCTTGCAACGCTCGAGGAATCAGCACGTCGGTTGCGAATCGATTGGCCTCCTGCTCCTCCGTCGACAGCACTGTGTCGCCAGACGACGCATCGTCAAGAAAGACGGCTCGTGTAGGGTGCTTGAGCACATGCGCGATCTCGTGGAAGAAGCTGAACCAGAAGCCATCGTTCCATTTGCCCAACAACGACAGCTGGATCAAGGGCTTGCCGCCCACCCAGCGGGCCACGCCAGTGACATGGGTACCGGGCAAGGCAGGCACGAAGACCAGCGCCGCGCCGGCTTGCGCACACAAACGGGTGAGCTCAGGGCGAATGGACACCGGCGGCTGCAAGCTGAGCGCACGCATGGCCGGCAATGCAGCTTCCAGCATTGCAGCGTTGTAGTCGGCGGTTTGCAAGCGTGCGGCAGCCAGTTCGCCCATGCGCAGCCAGGCCGTGATGGCCGCCACATCGGTCTGCTTCTCGGGCTTCGCACGCCGAAACTGGGCCTGCAGTTGGTCGTACTGAGCCGCCCAGCCTTCGGGTGAAGCGACGCCAAAGAATCGCAACAGCGGCTCGACCAATTGTTCGGTGAATGCTGCAGTCAGTCGACCTGCCGGCAAGACGCCGGCCTCCTGCAGCGACTTGAGCGGAAAGCGTCTCAACCAGGGCAGATGCGCTTTGTGCGACTCCGCCGCGCGCTGGCGAGCCAGATGTTCTCGGTAGCGCGCCTCTCGGGCCAGCCAGAAATGAGCGGGCACCTGCAGCACACGCTCCAGTTCGAGTGCCGTGTCTTCGGTGATCTCTTTCTTGCCAGCGACGATTTCGTTGACTGCCTGAGGCGGTCGACCCATGCGACGCGACAACTCGGCCTGACTCAGCGCGCGCTCATCCATCATGTCGCGCAGGGTTTCACCTGGCGGCGATACCTCGCTCGGCGCATACACGGGCAGTGATTCAGTCATGGTAGTCCACCACTTCGATAACGGTCACTTGATCAATTGCGCTCCAATCCAGTCCGCCATCCGGTTTGGTCGGCGGGGGCTGGCGCTTGGGGCGAACGATGAGCCGCATGCCGCCGGCCAATCGGCAGGACAGCTGACCACGGCGATCACCCGCGAGTTCTTCCCAGTGACCTGGCAGGTGGCGCATGTCTTCCAAGCTCAGCGCAGCATCCAGATCGTCCAGGCGGGTCTTCAGCTTGCCAGCGACAGGCTCGCCAAACCGCTTCTTGCGTTCCGTGGCGGACTCGCAGACCTTCTTCAGCCGCTCGTTGGCAAAGCTGACTTCCATTATTTTCGTTCACCCCTGAGGTGAACGACTATATCCCACCGCGATTATCATCCAGCCCGGCATTGAGCAGCGCCACGTCCTGCGAATGGCGGAACTCGCCGGGCGCCTGGCCTTCGCCGCGCGGGTGATCCGGCAGCACCGCGTGCATCTCCCGCAGCAGGCGCAGGACCAGCGGGAAGCCACCGCGCAGACGACGAGGCTCAAACAAGGATTGCCGCTGTTTTGGCTTTGCCGGTTCAAGTAAAACAAGGCCGGCATCCAGCCAGCCCTCTGCGGCGCTGCCGAGCAAGGTTTGGGTCTCAGGCGTGGACCTCGCGTGGGGCGAGGACGCCCCACGCCTTCGCAGGCTGTCCGCCGTGGACGGCACCTGTCGGGCCCATCATCAGGTCCCTCAAGCCCGCAGCGCGGCCAGCACCTCGTCGAGCATCTTCTTGGCGTCGCCGAACAGCATGCGGTTGTTCTCTTTGTAGAACAGCGGATTGTCGACCCCGGCGTAACCGGAGGCCATGCTGCGCTTCATGACGATGGAGTTATGGGCCTTCCAGACTTCCAGCACCGGCATGCCGGCGATGGGGCTGGTCGGGTCCTCCTGCGCGGCCGGGTTCACGATGTCGTTGGCGCCGATGACCATCGAGACGTCGGTGCCGGGGAAGTCCTCGTTGAGCTCGTCCATCTCCATCACGATGTCGTAGGGCACCTTGGCTTCGGCCAGCAGCACGTTCATGTGGCCCGGCATGCGGCCGGCCACCGGGTGGATGCCGAAGCGCACCTTGACGCCCTTCTCGCGCAGCAGCTTGGTGATCTCGTACACCGTGTGCTGGGCCTGCGCCACCGCCATGCCGTAGCCCGGCACGATGATGACGCTCTTGGCCTCGCGCAGCAGTTCCGCGGTTTCCACCGCGCTGATCGGCGTCACCTCGCCGGCCGGCTGCGCGGCACCACCGGCCGCCGCCACGGGCGCGCCGCCGCCGGTGCCGAAGCCGCCGGCGATGACGCTGATGAAGTTGCGGTTCATCGCGCGGCACATGATGTACGACAGGATCGCGCCCGAGGAGCCGACCAGCGCGCCGACGACGATGAGCAGGTCGTTGCTGAGCATGAAGCCGGTGGCCGCCGCGGCCCAGCCCGAATAGCTGTTGAGCATCGAAACGACCACCGGCATGTCGGCGCCGCCGATGGCCATGACCATGTGGATGCCGAACAGCAGCGCGATCACGGTCATCACCAGCAGCGGCATCATGCCGGAGCCGATGTCATGCGCCTGCAGGAACACCCGGCCGAACCAGATCACGATCAACAGGCCGGCCAGGTTCATCCAGTGCCGGCCGGGCAGCAACAGCGGCTTGCCGCCGATCTTGCCCGAGAGCTTGCCGAACGCGATGATCGAGCCGGAGAAGGTGATGGCGCCGATCAGGATGCCGATGTAGATCTCCATCTCGTGGATCGATTTCTCGGCGGGCGTCGGGAACACGGTCGAGGTGTCGACATAGCTGGCAAAGCCCACCAGGCAGGCGGCCAGGCCCACCAGGCTGTGCATCAGCGCGACGAGCTCGGGCATCTGCGTCATCTGCACCTTCTTCGCGGCGAAGAGGCCGATGCTGCCGCCGACGACCAGCGCGCCGATGATCCAGGCATAACCGGCCGGCGTGACACGCGGGCCGAGCACGGTGGCCAGCACCGCGACGGCCATGCCGATGATGCCGAACAGGTTGCCGCGGCGTGCTGTCTCGGGGTTGGCGAGTCCGCCCAGGCTGAGGATGAAGAGAATGGTGGCGCCGATGTAGGAGACGGTGGCCAGGCTGGAAGTCATGTCCGAGTCCTTGTTCTTATTTGCGGAACATCGCCAGCATGCGCCGCGTGACCGCGAAGCCGCCGAACATGTTGACGGCCGTGAGCGCGAGCCCGAAGACGGCCAGGCCCAGGATCAGGACATTCGGCCGATCGGTGCCGGCGCCGGTGAACGGCGGCGCCACCTGCACCAGCGCACCGATGGCGATGATCGACGAGATGGCGTTGGTGACGCTCATCAGCGGCGTGTGCAGTGACGGTGTCACGTTCCACACCACCATGTAGCCGACGAAGCAGGCCAGCACGAACACCGTGAAGTGCGCGAGGAAGCTGGCTGGCGCGTAGAGACCGACCAGCAGGAAGGCCAGCGCGCCGACACCGAACACCGTGACCAGCGACTTGGCCGACATCGGCTCGCCGGCACCGTGGCCGTGGCCCTTGGGCGCCGCCGCCGGCATGGCGGCAGGCTTGGCGGCCACCACGGCCGGCAGCTTGGGCGGCGGCGGCGGCCAGGTGATGCTGCCTTCCTTGATGACCGTCAGGCCGCGGATCGCGTCGTCTTCCATGTTGACGTTGATCACGCCGTCTTTGGTCTTGCACAGCTCCTCGGTCACGCGCAGCAGATTGGTCGAGTACAGCGTCGACGACTGCTTGGCCAGGCGGCTGACCAGATCGGTGTAGCCGACGATGGTGACGCCATGCCGGACCACGGCCTCGCCGGGCACCGTGAGCTCGCAGTTGCCGCCCTGCTCGCCGGCCATGTCGACGATGACGCTGCCCGGCTTCATGCTCTTGACCATCTCGGCGGTGATCAGCTTCGGTGCCGGCTTGCCCGGGATCAGCGCGGTGGTGATGATGATGTCCGCGTCCTTGGCCTGCTTGGCGTACATCTCGCGCTGGGCCTGCAGGAAGCCCTCGCTCATCACCTTGGCGTAGCCGCCGCCGCCGGAGCCTTCTTCCTCGTAGTCGACCTTGACGAATTCACCACCCAGCGACACGACCTGGTCGGCGACCTCGGCGCGGGTGTCGTTGGCGCGCACGATGGCGCCCAGGTTGGCGGCCGTGCCGATGGCGGCCAGACCGGCCACACCGGCACCGGCGATGAAGACCTTGGCCGGCGGAATCTTGCCGGCGGCGGTGATCTGGCCGTTGAAGAAGCGGCCAAAGGCATTGGCGGCCTCGATCACCGCCCGGTAGCCGCTGATGCCGGCCATGGACGTGAGTGCGTCCATCTTCTGGGCACGGGACAGCTGGCGCGGCAGCGAATCGATGGCCAGCACGGTGACCTTGCGGGCCGCCAGCTGCTGCATCAGTTCGGGGTTCTGCGCGGGCCAGATGAAGCTGATCAGCATGCCGCCTTCGCGCATCAGACCCACTTCGGCGGCGCTGGGTGCACGCACCTTGAAGACGATGTCCGCGCCGGACCAGAGCTCGGCCGTCGTGGCCACGATGTCGGCACCGGCGGCGCGGTAGGTGTCGTCGGCGAAATTCGCGGCGTCGCCGGCACCACTTTCGACGGCCACCGAGAACCCGAGCTTGACCAGCTTTTCCACCACATCGGGCACGGTCGCGACGCGCTTCTCGCCTGCAGCCGTTTCCCTCGGAACTCCGATACGCAA
>NZ_DATILJ010000115.1:0-27610 GCF_035476535.1 Aquabacterium sp. | reverse complement strand
CTGCGAGCGCTTCTGGGGCGGCGAGTTCGCCGCCGGCCCGAAGCACCGCTCCGGGGACACGCGGCGCAGCCACTTCCGCAGCGACCGCGTCTACCAGGCCGACGGCGAGTGGTACTTCATGACCCGCGAGCAAGCCCAGGTCGGACCCTTCCAGAAAAAGGAAGAGGCCCACGAGATGCTGGCCTCGTTCATTTCGACGATGGCCTTGGCGGGGGATCGCCAGGTCACAGGAAGCAGCTGTACTGCCAGATCGGCATGAACACCGGCACGCCGGTGCTGGCGTCCAGCGGCGTGGCGCCGTCGGTCACCGTCACGCCGTGGTTCGAGAAGCTCAGATCGCCGACGTTGGTGTAGAGCATGTGCCTGCCCTGGTAGTCGGCAGGGCTTGCGCCATCGATCAGCGTCGCGGCACCGAAGCCTGCCATGCCGAAGGCGGTCCAGATTGGCACCACTTCCTTGAACGGCACGATCGGATCGCGCTGGTGCGCAAAGCCGTACATGCGGCTGCCCGGCGTGGGCCCGGTGGCGGTGATCCAGGTGGCCGGCGCATCACGCACGTTGTCGTAATCGGCGGGCGACGAGAAATAACAGGCACGATCAACGGCATGCTGGGTGGCCAGGTAGGCGGCATGGCCGCCACCCTGCGAGTGGCCGGACAGGCGCAACAACTCCCAGCGCACTGCGTTGTTGCTGTCGAGAAACTGATCCCAGCCCTGGCCGGGCTGCTGCAGCCTCAGGTAACGCAAGGCCTTGACGATGCGGTTCTCGATCGAATTGCCGGGGCTGACGGTGATGCCTGACGACACATCCGCGCCGGTGCGGATCTCTTCGCGCGCATTGCCCAGGCAGTTCGGGTCGCTTGAGCGGCTGCACAGCAAGGACACCACGACGTCATTCGGGTAGGCCAGGCCGAGCACATGGAAGCCGTTGTTGGCGGCGGCGTTCAGCAGCAGCTGCGTCTGTGTCGGGACCGAGCCGCTGGCGGGAAAGAACACGAACAGCCGGCCCTGGCTGGCCACGGCGGCATTGACCGCGGCGAGGTGACTGCCGACGCTGTCGTCGATGCTCGTGTCAGAAAACGAAGGCACGAGCGGGTTCAGTGTGGCCGCGGGCACATTGGCAGGGCTGTAGACACGCAGCGTCGCCGCCGCCGACATCAGCGAACCGTTGGCATCACCGACCCGGACCGAGACCTGGGCGTTGTCCTGGCCGGTGTCCAGCGCCTTCGGGACGAAGGACGAGGCCGTTGCGCCGCTCACGTCGACACCATTGAGCCGCCACTGGTAGCTGAGGCTGCCGCTGCCGGTTGCGCTGATGCTGAAGCGCGCCGATTGCCCGGTGATCACTGCCTGGTTGGCTGGCTGGGCACTGATGGCAAGCGTCGGTGCAGGCGGCGGCGAGGGTGTCGGCGGTGGTGGTGCCGGCACCTCGGCGCTGCCGCCGCCACCGCCGCAGCCGGCGATCAAGGCCATGGCCACGCTGAGCGCCAGCAAGCGGGTACTGCGCGCGGCGAGTCCGGTGGCTGGCGCAGGGATCGGGTTGGCGATCATGTCAGGTCGGGAATGAGGACATGCTGCAAGCGTAAACGGATCGAGTGCGAGTGTCCGGAGGTTTTACCGGCGCGAAACATTCTCAGCTGGGGCTACAGGAAACACGCGTACTGCCATATCGGCCAGTACGCCGGCAAGCCGCTGACGCTGTCGATCGGCGTTAGCAGGTCTACCACCGGCGCGCCGTGGTAGGACTGACCCGAGATGCCGCCGACCACGGGCCGGTCGGTGTACAGCATGTGCCGGCCCTGGTAGGCGGACAGCGGCACATCGTCGATCAGCGTCAAGCCGCCGAAGGCGGCCATGCCCAGCGCCGACCAGATCGATTGCAGCTTGTTGATGCCGACGACCATGTCGCGCTGGTGCGAGAAGCCGTAGAGCTTGCTGGCGGGCGTGGCGCTGGTGGCCGAGAGCCAGGCGGCCGGCTGCTGGCGCACGTCGTCGTAGTCCGCCGGCGACGAGAACAGGCAGGCGCGGTCGAGCGGGCGTTTCGTCGCGATGTAGGCCGCATGGCCGCCGCCCTGCGAATGGCCGGCGATGCGCACACGATCCCAGCGCACGGCCGTGCCGTTGTCCAGGTACTGCTCCCAGCCGCGCGTCGGCTGCGTCTGCACCAGGTACTGCAGGGCCTTGAGCAGGCGGTGCTCGATGGCATTGGCCTCGTTCACCGCCACGTTGGCCGAGACGTTGCTGCCGCTGCGGATCTCCTCGCGCGCATTGCCCCAGCAAGCGGCGTCGCTGGCGCCGCTGCAGGCGCTGTCCAGCACCACGTCGTTCGGATAGGCCAGGCCGATCGCATGCAGGCCGTTGTTGGCCGCTGCGTTCAGCACCAGCTGCGTGCGCGAGGGCACCGACAGGCTGGCGGGCAGGAACACGAACAATCGACCCTTGGGCGTGAGAATGCTGTTGCTGGTGGCGATGTGCGCGCCGAAAGCCGCGTCGATCACCGCTTCGGTGGCGTTGGCTTCGAAGTCCGTGACCGTCGGCGCGGGCAGGTTCGTGGGACTGTACACACGCAAGGTCGCGGCGTTCGACACCCGTGAGCCGCCGATATCGCTGACGCGCACGCTGACCTGGGCGTTGTCCTGGGTGGTTTCCAGCGCTTGCGGTGTGAAATTCACCGCGTTGGCGCCGGCCACGTCGGCGCCGTTCAGTCGCCACTGGTAGCTCAAGCTGCCATTGCCCGTGGCCACCACGCTGAAGCTGGCCGATTGGCCGCTGACCACGGCCTGGTTCGCCGGCTGCGTGCTGATGACGACGGCCGTGGGTTCCAGCGGTGCGCCGGCCGATCCGCCGCCGCCGCCACAGCTCGCGAGCAGCGTGGTCAAGGTGGTAACGGCGGCCCAGCGGGCCAGCATGGGGGTACGCGATGGCAGAGTGGGGGATGACATGCTCACGGGGTCCTCGAGATCCAGGCAGAAGCGCAAGCGTACCGGAGCGCATTCGGTTACCGGCCTGGTCGCCTCATTTGGCCGCGTTGATTGGCCACGTCTCTTGGCCGTCAGGACAGCAGCAGCTTGGCACCTACCGCCACCAGCACCACCGAGATCGCGCCGCGCAGCACTTTTTCGGATGTGCGCGAACCGATCAGCGAACCCAGCACGATGCCGGGAATCGAGCCCAGCAGCAGCTGGCCCAGCAGCCCGAGGTCGACATTGCCCATCAGCAGGTGGCCGGTGCCGGCCACCATCGTCAGCGGGATCGCGTGCACGATGTCGGTGCCCACCAGCCGTGCCGGCGTCATGCGGAAGGGGTACAGGTACAGCAGCATCACGGTGCCCAGCGCGCCGGCGCCCACCGAGGTCAGCGTGACCAGAAATCCCAGCAGCACGCCGGCCACCACGGTCATGATCGGCTGCGCATGATGAAAGGCATCGGGCGCTTTCGAGCGCAGCGACTGGCCGATCGCATGCATCTGCTTCTTCAGCAGCATCGCCAGCGCGGTGAGCAGCAGCACCACGCCGAGCATCGTGATGATCAGGCCGCCCTTCATCTGGGCCGCACCGGTAGCCTGCAGCCACCACAGCGTCAGCACCGCCGAGGGCAGGCTGCCGAGCGACAAGCGGCGCATTACCTGCCAATCGACACTGCCCTTGCTGTGGTGCACCGTGCCGCCGACCAGCTTGGTGATCGCGGCAAACCACAGGTCGGTGCCCACCGCGGCAGCCGGCGCCATGCCGAACATCAGCACCAGGATCGGCGTCATCAGCGAACCGCCGCCGACACCGGTGATGCCCACCAGCATGCCGACCCCAAATCCGGCCAAGGGGTTCATCCAGTCAATGGACATGGTCTAGCTCAGCAGACCGAGTTCTTGCATGCGCTCGATGACCCGTGCGGCGCATTCTTCAGGCGTTGCGTCGACGGTGTTGACCCGCAGCTCCGGGTTCTCCGGCGCTTCATAGGGCGAATCGATGCCGGTGAAGTTGGCCAGCTCGCCGCGCCGTGCCTTGCGGTACAGGCCTTTGACGTCGCGTGTCTCGGCCACTTCGAGCGGGGTGTCGACATGGACCTCGACGAACTCGCCGCCACTGACCAGGCCGCGGGCCATCGCCCGTTCGGCCCGGAACGGCGAGATGAAGGCGGTGATGACGATCAGCCCGGCGTCGACCATCAGCCGCGCCACTTCGGCCACCCGGCGCACGTTCTCGACCCGATCAGCCTCGGTGAAGCCGAGGTCGCGGTTGAGCCCGTGGCGCACGTTGTCGCCATCGAGCAGGTAGGAATGCTTGCCCAGTGCATGCAGCTTCTTTTCGACCAGGTTGGCGATCGTCGACTTGCCCGCGCCCGAGAGCCCGGTCAGCCACAGCACCGCGGCCTTCTGGCCCTTCTGGCGCTCACGCGCAGCCTTGTCGACATCGACATGCTGCAGGTGGATGTTGTGGGCGCGGCGCAGCGCGAAGTGCAGCATGCCGGCGCCCACGGTGTGGTTGCTCATGCGGTCGATCAGGATGAAGCCGCCGGTCTCGCGGTTGGCGCTGTACGCATCGAAGGCCAGGGTGCGGTCGATCGAGACATTGCAGACCCCGATCTCGTTCAAGTCAAGCTTCTTGGCCGCCAGGTGCTCCATCGTGTTGACGTTGACCTTGTACTTCGGCTCGGTGATGGTGGCGTTCACCGTGCGCGTGCCCAGCTTCAGCAGGTAGGGCCGGCCGGGCAGCATCGGCTCGTCGGCCATCCAGACGATCGTCGCCTCGAACTGGTCGGCCACCTCGGCCGGCGCGGTGGCGGCCGAGATCACGTCGCCGCGCGAGATGTCGATTTCGTCTTCGAGCGTCAGCGTGATCGACTGGCCTGCCACGGCCACTTCGAGGTCGCCGTCGGCGCTGACGATGCGCGCCACCTTGCTCTCGCGGCCCGAGGGTTGCGCGCGGATGCGCTCACCGGGCCGCACCGACCCGCTGGCGATGGTGCCGGCAAAGCCGCGGAAATCCAGGTTCGGCCGGTTGACCCATTGCACCGGCAGCCGGAAGGCGCCGGCCTGCCGATGCGTCTCGTCGAGGTCCACGGTCTCGAGGTAGCCCATCAGCGTCGGCCCGTGGTACCAGGCCATGTGCTCGCTGGGCGCCAGCATGTTGTCGCCGCGCAGGGCCGAGAGCGGCATCGCGGTGATGTCGTCCAGGCCGATCTGCTTGGCGAACTTGCGGTAGTCGTCCTCGATCTGGCGAAAGACGGATTCCGAGTACGCCATCAAGTCCATCTTGTTGATCGCCAGCACCACTTTGCGGATGCCGATCAGCGAGACCAGGTAGCTGTGGCGCCGCGTCTGCGTCAACACGCCGCGGCGCGCGTCGATCAGGATCACCGCGACATCGGCGGTCGACGCGCCGGTGATCATGTTGCGTGTGTACTGCTCGTGGCCGGGCGTGTCGGCGACGATGAACTTGCGCTTGTCGGTCGAGAAGAAGCGGTAGGCGACGTCGATCGTGATGCCCTGTTCACGCTCGGCAGCGAGGCCGTCGACCAGCAGCGCGAAATCGATCTCGCCGCCCTGCGTGCCCCACTTCTTCGAGTCGGACTCGACGGCGGCCAGTTGGTCCTCGAACAGCATCTTCGAGTCGTACAGCAACCGCCCGATCAGCGTGCTCTTGCCATCGTCCACCGAGCCGCAGGTGATGAAGCGCAGCAGGCTCTTGCGTTCGTGCTGGTGCAGGTATTGGTCGATGTCGCTGGCGATGAGATCGGAGACGTGGGCCATTCAGAAATACCCCTCTTGCTTCTTCTTCTCCATCGACGCCGCGGCATCGTGATCGATCATGCGGCCCTGGCGTTCGCTGGTGCGCGCCAGCAGCATCTCCTGGATGATCGCGGTCAGCGAGTCGGCCTCGGACTCGATCGCGCCGGTCAGCGGATAGCAGCCCAGCGTGCGGAAGCGCACCTTCTTCATCATCGGCGCCTCGCCGTGGCGCAAGGGCATGCGATCGTCGTCGACCATGATCAGCGTGCCGTCACGTTCGACCACCGGCCGTTCGGCCGAGAAGTACAGCGGCACGATCGGGATGTTCTCAAGGTAGATGTACTGCCAGATGTCCAGCTCGGTCCAGTTCGAGATCGGAAAGACGCGGATCGATTCGCCCTGGCGCTTGCGCGTGTTGTACAGGTTCCAGAGTTCGGGCCGCTGGCTCTTCGGATCCCAGCGGTGCTGATCGGAGCGGAACGAGAAGATGCGCTCCTTCGCGCGGGACTTCTCTTCATCGCGCCGCGCGCCGCCGAAAGCAGCATCGAAACCATACTTGTCCAAGGCCTGCTTGAGCCCCTGCGTCTTCCACATGTCGGTGTGGATCTGCGAGCCGTGCTCGAAGGGGTTGATGCCCAGTTGCGCGGCCTCGGGGTTCTGGTAGACCAGCAACTCCATGCCCATCTCGCCGGCCATGCGGTCGCGCAGCGCATACATGGCGCGGAACTTCCAGGTGGTGTCCACATGCAGCAGCGGGAAGGGCGGTGGCGACGGATAAAAGGCCTTCTTCGCCAGATGCAGCATGGTCGCTGAATCCTTGCCGATGGAGTACAGCATCACCGGCTTCTCGCACTCAGCAACCACCTCGCGCAGGATGTGGATGCTCTCGGCCTCGAGACGCTGCAAATGGGTCAGGCGGATCGGATCGGTCATGGATGCGAGGCTGTTCGAAGAAGGTCGGACGGGCGTGACGGCACGGGCCTTGCACACAGGGCGGACGGTCCGCCGAGGCTTGCGCATTCTGTCGCACAATCCGCGCCGACCCGGCCCTCTGCAGCCCGAAAGCGTGACCCGCTGAACATCCACCCCCGCATTTGAAGGACATCCAGTGACCACCGTTTCCCCGAACCCCGAGTCGCTGCTCGAGGGCATCGTCGCGATCGCGCGCGAAGCTGCCGCGGTGGTGATGGCCGTCTATGCCACGGACTTCAGTGTGCGAGGCAAGAACGATGCCTCGCCAGTCACCGCGGCCGACGAACAGGCCGAGGCGGTGATCGTCGCCGGCCTTGAACGCTTGGCGCCCGACATCCCGATCGTGGCCGAGGAGGCCGTGGCCGCCGGGCGCCTGCCGCAGCTGGGTGATCGCTTCTGGCTGGTCGACCCGCTCGACGGCACCAAGGAGTTCATCAGCCGCAACGGCGAGTTCACCGTCAACATCGCGTTGATCGAGCACGGGGCGCCGGTGCTGGGTGTCGTCAGCGCCCCAGCGCTGGGCCGGGTCTTCGCCGGCCTGGTCGGATCTGGTGCATGGGTCGAGGATGCGCAGGGCCGGCGTGCCATCCACTGCCGCCGGGTACCCGACGAGGGATTGACCGTGGTGGCCAGTCGCTCTCATGGCGATGCTGCAGCGCTGGACGCCTTTCTCGCCGGCCGCCATGTGGCGTCGACGACGAACGCCGGCTCATCGCTGAAACTGTGCCTCGTGGCCGGCGGCGAAGCCGACCTCTACCCGCGCCTGGGCCGCACGATGGAGTGGGACATTGCGGCAGGTCATGCGGTACTGGCCGCGGCCGGTGGGCAGGTGCGGGACTTGCTGGGACAAGCCTTGCACTATGGCAAACCCGGACTCGATAACCCTCACTTCGTCGCCAGCGGCCTCGAGCCTGGCTGAGGCCCGGGCTTCGCTGCCCTTGCGATGCCAGCAAGCTGTGCCTTGTGCACGAAAACCGGGCGTCGATCGCAGGCATACTCAGCCCGATCGGGGGCTGTCCATCGCCGAAATCGCCCGTGTGTCCGCTCGCCGGCGGCCAGGCCTGTGGTCCCCCACCACTGCATTCCCGATCGATCACCGTCATAACGAGATCAGACCGTGAACCTGAACCACATCGTCTTCATCGTGATGGACAGTTGCCGCTACGACGCGTTCGTGGCTGCAAAAACGCCTCATATCGATCGCCTCGGAGAGGCCGAGCGGCGCTTCTCCTATGCCTCGTGGACGGCGCCGTCACACTACGTGTTCACCATGGGCATGATGCCGCACAGCAGCCCGCGGGACGTGTTCGCCTCCGAGGTCTACAAGAGCGAATACCTGCAGTGGAAGGATCGCATCGGCACCGATGCCATCGAGTTCAAGAACTTCCTGCCGGAGTTGTCTTTGCCCAAGGTGCTGTCCAAGCTCGGCTATCGCACGACGGCCAAGGTCTCGATGCCGGTGCTCAACAAGTACACCTTGATCAGCCAGCACTTCGACGAGTACAAGCTGATGGACAACCACAACAACTTCGCCGGCATGGTCGAGGAGATCGAGTTTCCCGACGACGAGCCGCAGTACTACTTCCTGAACCTCGGCGAGACGCACTATCCCTACATGCTGTCGGGCGAGAACCTGCCGCACATCTCAGGCGTGCATGGCGCGGTGAAGGGCCTCGGCAAGGACCCGAACCTGGCCGTCAGCGGCGAGAAGCAGGTCTTCGAGCCGGAGATGCTGAAGATGCTGCAGGCCCAGCAGATCAAGTGCGTCGAGTACATCGACGGCCTGGTCGGCAAGCTATTCGAGAAGTCGCCGCCGAACACCTGGTTCATCGTCACCGCAGATCACGGCGAACTGTTCGGCGAAGAGGGCTACTTCGGCCACGGCCCGATCATGCACGAGAAGTGTTTCGAGGTTCCGTATGTCGAAGGTCGTCTGAAGTAGGCGGCCAACAGGGACAAGGTCTATCCGGCCGAGGGTCTTGCGCGCACGCGCGGCGGGTCGCTGGCACATTGGGGTCACGTATTCGGGGGTGGTTTTGGTGAGATTACCGGCTTGGGCGGCACTGTTCGTCGCATTGGTGTTGACCGCTTGCGGTGGGTCGCGCGAACCCACCGGCACCGACCTTCGGGTCACCGGCAGTGGCCCGGCCACGAGTGTCTCGAGTGGTACCACAGCCGTCTTCTCGATGACGGTGACGAATGCCGGGCCGCATGTGGCCAGCGACGTCAGAATCGTCAATCAGGTGGGCAACCAGCTTGCGCTGACCGGCATCACCTGCGTGGCCAGCGGCGGCGCGCTCTGTCCGGAAGCGCCCGGGCCTTCGATGACGGTGCCGACGCTGCCGCCCGGCGGCGTGCTGCGCTTCGATGTCAGCGCGACGGTGGGCGCCACCGGGACCGGCTCGGTCACGATCACCAACACGATGTCGGCCACGATCACCGACGACGTCAATCGCAGCGACAACACCTTCACGGCCCAGGTCAACGCCTACACGCCGAATGCCGCGGTGAGCGTGGTGGGCGCCGGGCCGGGCACGCCGCCGCCCGCGGGCGGCACGGCGACCTTCGTGATGACGGTGAGCAACGCCGGTCCGGATGTCGCGACGGCCGTGCACATCGTCAACACGGTGGGCGGCAACCAGACCCTGTCCGGCCTGACTTGCAGCGCCACCGGTGGCGCGACCTGCCCGACCACCTTCGGCCCGGCCATGGACGTGCCGACGCTGCCGGCCCAGGGCACGCTGACCTTCTACGTCAGCACCGTCGTCGGGCCGGGCATCAACGGCACGATCACGAACACCCTGTCCGCGCTGCCGGACAACGACCCCGATCGCACCGACAACACCGCGGTGGCGGTGGGCGCGGCCTATTCGTACAACGTCAGCGTTGCGGGCACGCCGCCGACCGGGCCGATCCTGGCCGGCCAGGTGGCCGAGTTCACGATGGTGGTCACGAACAACGGCCCGGGCACGGCGCTGGATGTGGGCATCACCAACACCGTGGGCGACAACCTCACGCTTGGCAGCGTCACCTGCACGGCCAGCGGTGGTGCGACCTGTCCGGCCGCACCGGGTGCCTCGATGGTGGTGCCCACGATGCCGCCGGATGGGGTGCTGAGCTTCACGGTCCCGGCCACCGTGGCTGCCGGGGCCAGCGGCACGGTGTCGAACGCCATGTCGATCACCGGCGCCGGCGATTCGAGAGCCGCCGACAACAGCGCCAACGCCTTCGTCTCCGCGGTGAGCACGACGCTGGGCGTTTCGCAGACCGGGCCGGCCACGGTCAGCGCCGGCACCAATGCGCTCTTTGTGGCGCGGGTGGCCAATCCAGGCCCGGGTGCGGCCACCAACCTCGTCATCACGCAGACCTTGACTGCCGGCCTGACGCCGACGATCACCTGCACCGCCGCACCGGGCGCCACCTGTCCGACGACGCTGGGACCGGTGACCACCGTGCCCAGCCTGCCGGCCGGGCGCTGGCTGACCTTCACCTACCAGGTGCCGGTGCCGGGCACGACGCGCGGCGATATCGTCAGCACGGTGCAGGTCCAGGCGGATGTCGACGCCGACCTGACCAACAACCTGGCGACGGTGACGGCCCTTGCCATCGACGCGCGCAATGGCACCTACAAGGCCTACGCCACCGACGGCCAGCTCTATGAACTGACGGTCGACTTCGATGCGCGGCAGTACACGATGTCGGGCAACGGACACACCGTGCAGAAGAGCTTCACCGAGAACGAGGGCGAATTCAGCGTCGGCGATGTCGCGACGGCGCGCTTTCGCGTGGCGCAGGACCTGCTGGTCGGCGGGCATGATTTCGGCCGCGGCGTGCTGCCCTACGTGGCCGCGAGGCGCTTCTCGACCTCGGTCAACGAACTGGGCGGCGTCTACAACGTCGCGGCGCGCAATGTGGCCATCGGCGCCTCCACGCGCCCGGGCACGGCGCGCGTCACCGGCAATGTGCTGCAGCTGTGCGAGACCGACCTGCCGGTGGTCGCCACCCAGAATTGCGGGCTTTCTCTCAGGAACTACGTGATCAGCCTCAGTGGCGATCTGTTCACCGGTGTCGAGACGCTCACCGGAGAGACCTTCTCGTTCCGTCTGGCGCGCACCGGCGCGGCAGCGGTCTTGTTGAGTGCCGGGCCGGCCTTCGACGGCTCGCAGCAGTTCCGCATCGGCTTGCGTGAAAACGCGGGGCTGACCTGGGGTGTCGTCCGTGGCGCCACGACGACCGGTGACTGGGTGACGATCACGCTCGATGCCAACTTCGTCCAGTACAGCGTGACCGGCACGAGCACCCGGGACAACGCGCTGCTGCGCAGGATTTCCAACGCGGGTCCGTTCGGCATGGTGGAAGGCACGCGCACATCCGATGGCGCCACGATTTACGTGATGCAGACGAGTCCGCTGGTGGTGGTGACCGGCGCTGTCGGTGGGCCTGCGGATGGCTTGCTGCAGATCGCTCTGCCATGAACGCAGCAATCCCGGGCCGCGGCACTGGACGATAGACACAGACCATGGCCGCCCCCGTCTTCCTGCTGGCGCCGCCGAGGTCCTACACCTCGTTGATCAACGCCATGCTCGGGCAGCACCCGCAGGCCTTTGGCTTGCCGGAGTTGTGCCTGTTCAACGTGCCCAAGCTGATCCAGATGTGGGTCCGCACGTCGGACGAGATGGGCAACGATGCGAAGACGCGCCACGGCCTGCTGCGTGCCGTGGCGGAGATCTACGCCGGCGAACAGACGATGGAGACGGTTCGCATGGCCGACCGCTGGTGCGCCGCACGCCAGCAGCACAGCACCGCGTCGGTCTACCGCGAACTCGTCGACAAGATTCATCCGCTGGTGGCGGTCGAGAAGAGCCCGGCCTATACCGTCGACATCAAGCGCATGCTGGCCATCCACAAGACCTTTCCCGACGCGCGCTTCCTGCACCTGACGCGCCATCCGGTCGGGCAGTGCAAGTCGGTGATGAGCCTGTACGACGGCACCTTCGCCTTGTTCGTCAACTCGATCGAGTTCCAGGCCGACCGTGCCGTCGTCGAGCCCCAGTACGCCTGGCATGACTTCAACATCAACATCCTGAACTTCCTCGACACCGTGCCGGCCGCGCAGCAGATGCGCATTCGCGGCGAGGATGTGATGAGCGACCCGCCCACGCACCTGGGCAACATCTGCCGCTGGCTGGGCTTGCGCGACGATGCCGAGGCCATCGAGCAGATGATGCACCCCGAACGCTCGCCGTTTGCCTGCTTCGGCCCGCTCGATGCACTGTTCGGCAACGATCCGAATTTCCTGTCCGGGCCGACCTTCCGGCCGCACAAGGTCAAGGTCCCGCCGCTGGACAGGCCCGCGCCCTGGCGCGAGGACGGCAAGGGCCTGTTTCCCGAAGTCGTGGCGCTGGCCCGAGAGTTCGGTTACTGAGCAAGATCCCGCATGAGCGACCCGACGAAGCCAAAACCAGGCACGCGCCAGAAGATCGGGCCGATCGAAGGCAATCCCGTCACCACCCATCCGAACCTGGACAAGCTGAGCGCGTACCAGCGCGGGCTGCGCGAGGCGCTGCTGCGCGAGTTCAAGGCGCGCAAGGTCAAGAAGTTCGTCGAGAAGCAGGTCCAGTACATCAATGCCAACCGGCAGGTTGCCGAGGGCATCAAGATCCTGTTCGACGAACACGGCCAGCCGCCGGCAAACGCCCCGATGGAAGACATCATCGCGGAACGCCGGCAGCTCGAATACCAGATCAAGTGGTTCGAGGCGATGGCCGAGGAACTGCGCACGCGGCTGCTGCGCGTGCGAGAGATCGAAACGCTGGCACTCGACGTGCTGGAACGCTCACCGAAAGACTGAAAGCCAGGAACAACGCCTTGCCCTCCACGCGCCGACATTCGCTGATCCCGGTCCTGATCTGCCTGCTGGCCGGCTGCACGCTGGGGCCGGACTACAAGCGCCCGCAGGTCTCGCTGCCGGACGCCTGGCAGGCCACGCCGGCGCTCACCGGCGCCGAGGCCGGGCTGACGAACAGCGCCTGGTGGTCGGCCTTCGGCGATCCAGTGCTGGACGCACTGATCCGCAGTGCGCTGGACGACAACAAGAACCTGCGCATCGCCGCCTACCGCATCGAGCAGTTCGAGGCGCGCGTGCAGGTCACGGCTTCGGCCGGCAAGCCGCAGGTCAGTGCAGGCGCGTCGCGCACCCGGGACACCCTGAGCCAGAACAAGCAGGTGCCGCTGGCCGTCGGCACGGAGCCGGTGGACAACGCCTACATGGCGGCCGGCGCGGTGAACTGGGAGCTGGACTTCTGGGGCCGCTTCAGGCGTGCCAACGAGGCCGCGCAGGCCGAACTGCTAGCGGCCGAAGAGAACCGGCGGGCGCTGGTGCTGACGCTGGTGGCCGAGCTTGCATCGGCTTATCTGCGGCTGCGCACACTCGACAGCGAACTCGACCTGCTGAGCCGCCTGGCCGACAGCCGGCGTGAATCGCTGCGCCTGCTGGAGCTCAAGCTGGCCGGTGGCGGCAGTTCCGAACTGCCGGTGCTGCAGGCCCGCGCCGAACTGGAAGAGGCGCTGGCCGAACTGCCTGCGAAGGAAAACCAGATCGTCGAACTCGAGCACGCCTTGTCCTTGCTGCTCGGTCGCGACCCGGGGCCGATCCCGCGCGGCAAGACCCTGCAGGCACTGGCGCTGCCGGCCGTTCCGGGCGGCCTGCCGGCCGACCTGCTGGTGCAACGGCCCGACCTGCGCAAGGCTGAGCAGGACCTCGTGGCGGCCAATGCGCGCATCGGCGTGGCCAAGGCGCAGTACTTGCCGACGATCGCGCTGACCACGCAGTCGGGTTTTGCCAGCAATGAGCTCAGCAAGCTGAGCCTGCTGTCGTCCAACTTCGGCACCTTTGGCGCTACGCTGCTCGGCCCGATCTTCACCAGCGGCCGCATCGCCGGGCAGGTGCGCGAGGCCGAGGCCGTGCAGCGCGAAAAAGCCACCGCCTATCTGCTGGCCGTGCAGACCGCGCTGCGCGAGGTCGAGGATGCGTTGGTGGCCAACGCCAAGATGGGCCAGCGCAGCACCATTCGCACGCGCCAGATCCGGGCGCTCGGCGATCTGCGCGACTACGCGCGCAAGCGCTACGAGGGCGGGCGATCGGCCTATCTGGAGGTGCTCGAGACCGAGCGCAACCTGCTGGCCGGCGAATTGCAGCAGCTGCTGACGCGGCGCGACCAATACATCGCGCTGGTCGCCGTCTACAAGGCCATGGGCGGTGGCTGGACAGTGGCCGAGCCAACGGCGACGAGCACATCACAGATGACAAAGACGAAACATGAGTGATCAATCCAAGCAGGTGGCCTTGCCCGCGTACTTGCTGCGACGGCTGCAGGCGTTCCGCATCAGTCAGGGTGAGAACACGACCTATCTGCTTCGCGACAAGCTGGTCGGCAAGACTCACGACCTGGAGCCGTGGCAGTTCTTCGTGCTGGAGGTGCTGCCCGGCTGCGAGGAGATCGGCAAGCTGCTCGCGGTGTTCGAGGACCGCTTTGGGCGCCAGCTCACCGAGCCCGAGGTGCTCAAGTTCTTCGGCTGGCTCGCCGACAACAAGCTGCTGGACGAGGCCAGCGCCGGCCATCCGCTGCTCAAGCCGTTCACCAAGCAGGGCTACGCACTCGAGCATGGGCTGGTCAAGCCCAAGTCCTTCGAGGAACTGGCGACGATGATGGCGCCAGCCAGTGCCAAGCCGGCAGCAGACAGCAGCAAGCCGGCAGCAGACAGCAGCAAGGCGCCGCCGCCGCCGGGTGCCGAGCCCAAGGTCGCTGACGACGAGACCTTGGCGGCCGGCGTCAACGAAGCGGACAACCTGGACCCGCGCCGATCGGCGCGGCGCCTGTCACTGATCAACATCCGGCCAGCGCTGTCGCTGCTGCTGCCGGTGCTGGCACCGCTGCGCTGGGGCGTCTACCTGATTCCACTGCTGGCGCTGTCGGCGCTGATGCTGGTGGTTCGTTACGCCCACCTGGCCTACAGCGACCTGTCCACGCTGCATGACACCACCACGCTGGCGACGCATGCGCTGTTCAGCCTGTTGACGATCAACATCGCAGTCACGCTGACGCAGGCCTTCGTGGCCCACAACTTCCGCGCCAGCGTGGGCCCGCTGAGCCTGGGCCTGCGCTTCGGATTCTTTCCGCGCTTCATGGTGCAGATCGGCCACACCAAGCAGCTCTCGCGGCGCGAGCGCATGTGGCTGCATGGCGGGCCGCTGCTGATGCGCGTGTTCCTGTTCAGCCTGGGCGTGCTGGTCTGGTACAACCTGCGCGACAGCCTGATGGTGCTGTCGCGCGCCGGCCTGGCGCTGGCCTTCCTGTGCGGCGTGAATCTGCTGGCCGAAGGCGGCAACCCGCTGGTCAAGGGCAATGCCTACCACCTGCTCGCGGCCTTCATGAACGAGCCCTACCTGCGGGGCAAGTCGTACCGGGCCTTCATGGAGAAGTTCCGCGGCGGCGCGGCTCCGGTGGTCGACAGCAACGTGCTGGCGGGCTATGCACTGGCGAGCTTCGTCTACGCCTACTTCGTCGTCCTGGTCATCATCCTGATCGTCGGCAAGTTCCTCGTGTCGCTGCAGCTCGGCGGCGCGACGATCATCGTCTGCTTCGTGCTCGGCGCGTACCTGACGGTGCGCACCGTCAAGCGCTTCAAGATGATCTCCACGGCCTACGAACGCTCAGTGCAGTTCGAGCGCTGGCGCAAGCGTGCGCTGCCGACCGAGGACGGTGAAACCAAGCAGGTCGAGCCCACGGGCAGCCGCACCACGGCCTATCTGCAGACCGCCGTGGTGCTGACGCTGCTGCTGCTGCTGTTCCTGCCCTATCCGTACGACGCCGGCGGCCACTTCGAGATCTATCCCAGCGATCGGCAGGTCATCACGACCGACATCGCCGGCATCGTCGAGGAGGTCAACTTCATCGGCGGCGAGACGGTGAAGAAGGGCACGGTATTGGCGCGCGTGGCCGCGACCGACCTGAAGTCGCAGATCACGGTCTTCAATGCCCAGATCGCTGCGCAGCAGGCCGTGATCCGCGACCTGAAGCTGCGGCCCAAGCCGGAAGAGGTGACGGTGGCCCAGCGCGCGCTGGAGCTGGCCCAGCGGCGTGCCAAATTCAGCGGTGACCGCGTGCCGCGCATGGAGCGGCTCTTCAAGGAGCGCACGATCTCGTTCGAGGAATTCGATGCCGCTCGCAAGGAGTACGAAGTCGACGCGCAGGAAGTGCTCAAGCGCGAAGCCGACCTGGAACTGGCCAAGGTCGGCGTGGCGCCCGATCTGATCAAGGCCGAGGAAGCCAAGCTCGCCGCGCTGATGGAGCAGCGCAGCAGCGTCGAAGGCAAGGTGGCGCGCACCAGTCTGCGCATGCCCTTCGACGGCAACATCCTCACGCTGCACCTGAACGAACGGCTCAACAGCGTGCTCGACAAGGGGCAGCCCTTTGCTGTCGTCGAGGACACGCGCTTCGTGACTGCGGAGATCCAGGTCCCCGAGTCGGAGATTGGCTATGTCGCCGTGGGCGCGCCGATCCGGGCTGTGCCGAATGCCTACTTCGAGCGCGTGTTCGATGGCAAGGTGCAGTCCATCGACCGCAATGTCACCGTCAAGCCCTTCGGCAACGTGTTCAAGGTCATCGCCGTGATCGACAACAAGGGCGGCGAGTTGAAGACGGGCATGTCCGGATACTCCAAGATCAGCGGCAGCACCATGCCGGTCTGGAAGGCGTTTTCGCTGGCCGTCGTGCGATTCGCCAGCGTGCAGATCTGGTCGTGGATACCGTAGCGTGCGGGGATGCATGCAAGAACTGCCGCCGCAAGAGAACGGCCGTTTTGGGGGATGACTCATTCGTTTCGAGGGGTGGCAGCCACGCATCTCGGATTTACACTCCGTCACCAAGGTCTGCTCTTCGCCAGGGCTGGCGCAGCGACCTTTGGTTCCATTGACGGGAGATCGGACGATGAGCGGTGTGGAATGGAGAGCCATGCGGCTTGCAGGACGCCTGCTCGGGCTGCTGGTGGCAGCTTTGGCCTCGTTTGCAGCGCTGGCGGCGGAACTAGGCGACCGCGTGATCGCCTCATCGTTGATCAGCGCGGTCCCGACCAACCTGAGCAGCAACACCGAGACGATGGTCTCGTATCGACACCAGGAGCGCATGTGGCAAGGTGCCGACGGCAGCTTGCACTTGGTGGTCAATCGGGGCACGCTCCAGCCCAATCCGGGCATCGTGCTGACCAGCAGTTACGACGGTGGCATAACCTGGACCGTCAAGCAGGTCTTCGGCAACACAGACAAGGACTCGACCGCTGACAGTTTGATGAATGGGTCGATGCTATGGCTGGCCTATGGCGATGCCAATGGCGCATTGATCGTTGCCCAATTGACGTATGACAGCGTGGCCCAAAGCTGGACCTTGCTGCGCAGCGAGATCGCATTCGCATCGACCCAGTTCGAAGGTATCAATCCGACCTTGGGTATCGATGATTCGGGCGTCGTGTGGTGCTCGTTCGCGGCGATGGATCGCAACACTGCCGATATCAATCTGCGCATGGTCTACCGGCAGAGCGACAGCGCGCCATGGGCCGACACCGGCCTCGTGTTCGGGCCCACCGACAACCTCTCGAAAGAGCGCAGTGCCCGCCCGGTTCGTCTGCCCAACGGCATGGGTTTGCTGTACCGCGTGCGCCAGTCGATGTACTGGGCGACTCGCGCCAATGGTGCACCTTTCGGCAGCCCCTGGCCGTCGGTGAAGATTTCGGAGGGCGCGTTGCAAAGACCGATCAGCGACCCCTATGCCAGCCACTTCAGCGTCATCGGCGAAGGCGATGCTCATCTGCATTTGGCAATTGCCGACGACGGCGATGTGCAATACCTGCGCTACACCACCGCCGACGACAGCTGGACAGCGGCGCGCAAGATCAATGGCAGGAAGAAAGTCAGCTACCTTCAGATCGGCTTGTTCAACGGGCAAATCGCCTTGGCGTTGAGTGCCACGCGAGGCGACGGCGGGGTTCTGGTGAGCAGCGATCACGGCGCCAGCTTCTCCACACAGGTCGATCTGGCATTGCCTCCTGCGGCAGACGGCGTCAACTACAAGACCGGCCGGGTCGAGATGGCCGCCGTCTCCGTCGGTGGCTTGACCGTGCTGCAGCAGTACGAAGAACGCCGTCAGCAGCGGTTGATGGTCTTCAAGATTCCAGCGAACTGAGCACGACGGCTTGTCGGCGACAAGCTTCTTCCGCAGTCGTGGCGTGAGGTCTCCGGCGAGTTGTCGTCGAACAGATCTAGCGCCCCTGAGTGAAGGCTGCGATAGAGTCCCTGAGCGGCGTGGTGGTGAAGCGTTCGATCGACGCAATGCTGTGGTCGGCACCATCGACCAGGCGCTCGATGATGTCGCCGCCACAGTTGGACCAAGTCTCTACTGCGCCATTGACGACTCCACCGTTCAGCGCCGGCGTCTCGCCGCAACGCAGGCTGGAACGACGGCCGTGCTGAACCCATTCCCCGATCACTCGCGGGTCCAGGAAGCTTGGCGACAGCGTCAGCACCGGGTTGAGCGTCCAGAGGTCCGCTGCCCACAGGCTGCCCTGCGCGTTGAAGTTTTGCATGATCGGGTCAGCGCTGCCAATGATGCCCATGTAGGGCATCGTCCTTGTCGGCAGGCACGGCGTGTTCGGATCGGTGTAGTAGTGGGATGCCGGGCCCGCGATGGCGACGTAGGCATTGAAGGTGTTGGGTGATTCGCACCACATGCGGTTGGCCATCGTTCCGCCCATCGAATATCCCACCAATGACACACTGGTCATGCCGTACTGGGTTCGGATGTAGGCCGACAGGGTCTGCAGGAAGGCCACGTCATCCTGCCCCGAATTCATCGCGTGATTGCTCCACGTGAATCCGTTTGGCGCCTGTGTTGTCGAGAAGGTCTGACCCTGTGGAAACAGCGCCAAGACATGGTTGGCAGCCAGCCATGCCCAGTTGATCGTGGTGACAGTTGCTGGGCACGTGCCTGAGTTGAGGCCAATGCTGTTGGCCATGTGACAGCTGTTGCCCGCGCCACCGTGCAGGAAAACGATGGCACGGGTTGCACCCGCGGCGGCATAAACGTCAATGGTGTGCGGGAACCCCGGTAGCTTGATCGTGGACAGTGTGTCCGAAGCCGGTGGCGGTGGGGGGGGTGGCGGAGGAGGACTGGGTACCGGTGGCGGTGCAGGGCTGGGCACCGATGGTTCCGAGGAGCCACTGCCGCAGGCCGCCAGCACGCCGGCGAACAGCATGGACAGCGCGATCTGCAAACTGCGTTCGGTCATGGCCTGCTCCAAAGGACAGGAAGCATCACTCTGCCAAGCCAAGGCGTCGGCCCTGGACAAAGGCGCCGCCAGCACGAGCATCGGCGAGCAGGTACTTCAGGCTAATGCTGCTTGGGTGCGCCGAGTTTGGTATCGACACGCCAGACACCGTCATTGACGGCAGGATGCGCACTGGTCTCGGGGACGACGCGGTTGTAGTAGATGTACGGGCCCTTGGCGGTGATGAAAAACTCCGGATCCAGGCGCAGGCGAGGTTTCGATCGGTCGTTGGTCAGCATCCTGAAGTCCTGGCGCAGCGGATCGATGCCGGTGATGGCCAGTTGGTTCGGCACCGAGCGATCCCAGAACTTCGAGCTGGCACTCAGCTGCATGAAAACGAAGGACCGGCCGTTGTGCGTGAAGGCCTCCGGCGACCAGATATAGGGCAAGGCCGAGGGCGTGTTGACGGCCTTGATGACCGTCCAGCGCAACTGGCCATCGGCCCCGGGCACCTTGCGATAGACCTGCAACTGCTTGCGCAGCCTGGCCATCGTGATGAACACGTAGTCGTTGTTGAACTCGGGCGCCCGCCACATGAAGGCGCCCAGCTTGCCATCGGCGTCGAAGGTCAGCTGCTCAAGCTCACCGCTATTGGTGTCGTAGAGGTACACCTGATCGATCAACAGCGCGGGGCTGTTCGGCGGGTGACCCTGGAAGATGATCTTGCGCGTGCCGGGTACCCAGCGGCGTGAATTGCCGCTCGTCAACTCGCTGATCGGCAGGATGTTTTCAACGTCGGGTTGCGACAACGAGCGCCAGAACAGGCCCGACTTGTCCGATGCCACGTAGTTGATGCGAGGATCCGCATCCGTCAGGTCCTGCGAGCCGGCGGGAGATGCCCGACCGACGGCGTTCGACATGAACCCGGTGGACCACGACCCATTGATCATTTGCGCCAGGGCCACCCCGGCGGACGTTTCGCTGGGCGCCTGACCGCTGAGGTATTTGGTGTAAACCAGTTGCGAATTTCCGGATGAGCCGACCCATTCCGGGCCATTGCCGAAATCCGTTGGCGCCGCGGCGCTGCTGTCCAGCAGCACGGCCCGGCCGTCTGGTGGGTAGAAGGCGCCGGTCTGGAAGTCGATATAGCCGATCCAGAGCTTCATGTTGGCGTCCGAGAATGCGAACCGCGCGTTGCTGGTGCCGAAATTGCAACTCTGGCAGAAGACGCCGTTGCGCCCCCAATCAAACTCGAGGTCGGGGATGTAGGCCTTCGACACCTGCACCTCGGGCAGGACCGTCTGCGCCTGGGCGACACAGGTGGCCATGGCCACGGCCATGGTGGCCAGCCAGCGCCGGGTGCCAACCCGGCCATGCTTGCGGCGGGCAGCGGCACTCAGTTCACGAACCATCTTCACGTTGAGCCTTCCCGTTCCGGTACTGCTGTGACCGTAACCAGCATTGTCGCTGCCGTCAAGGCGATCACCTGCTTGAAGCCCCTCGAACGAGCAGGCCGGTCATGAGCGGCCTGCAGGCACGTGCGTTCCTTGGCAACCGGTGACCCACACACCGCAGCGCACGCCGGCACCGTGCTTTCTCTGTGGCCGAGCGGTGGTACGCTCAGCCGCGGAGCAGTGCCGCCATTTTGAATGTGACAGGGTCTACAGGTTTCAGAGTTGAGGCTGACCTTGGCCCATTTCAGCGCAGCGGCGTCGCGAACGCTCCGCCACGCAGCCGGTGCCTGCGCCCGAATCTCGTGGCCCTGTCCCCCCTATTACTTAGGCACACGCGCGCATGATCACTATCAACCGGCTCGGCATCCGGCCCGGCCTGCGCCGCGGCGACTTCCAGCGCATTGCGCAGAACGGCTTCGGCGACGGCAACAACGCCTATGCCCATTCGATGGCCTGGTTCAACGGCCACCTGTATGTGGGCACCACGCGCGGCAACTTCCCGTTCATGAAGGCCCGCCTGCCGATCGGCATGGATGTGTGGCCGGTCGAGTGTCCCGAGGATCCCTACAGCCTCGACATGCACGCCGAGATCTGGCGCTACGAGCCGGTCGCGGGCCGCTGGGAGCGCGTCTTCAAGGCGCCGAAGATCATCGGCAGCCATGGCAAGCCGATTCCGCGCGAACTGGGTCTGCGCGGCATGCTGGTCTTCGACGGCCGGCCCGGCGAAGCGCCGGCGCTGCTGGTGACGACCTGGTCGCCGGCACGCGGCCCGGGCCCGCTGGTGCTGCGCTCGGAAGACGGCCGGCGCTTCGAACCCACCTGCGAGCCAGGCCTGGTCGGGCTGCCGGTGACGACCATCCGCACCATCACGCAGTTCAAGGGCCGCCTGTTCACGACGCCGGCCGGTTCACGCGGCGGCAACCCGAACATCTCGGCGCATTCGGTGGTCTACGAGAGCGCCGATCCGGCCCGCGGCGACTGGGAGCCGGTGAGCGATTTCGGCTTCGGCGACCCCAACAACAAGACCGTCTTCGAAATGGTCGGCTTTGGCGAGCACCTCTACGTCGGCACCTTCAACCTGGAGGGCTACCAGGTCTGGCGCAGCACGGTCGAGGGCCCGAAGCCCTATCACTTCGAAAAGGTGATCGACCGCGGCGCGTACCGCGGCCGGTTCAATCAATGCGTGCTGTCCATGTGTGCGTTCAAGGGGGCGCTGTACGTGGGCAGCGGCATCCAGGGCGGCGGCATCGACACGGCCAACCGCGTCGGACCGGCGCCACCAGAGCTGATCCGCATCCACCCCGACGGGCAGTGGGACCTGCTCGTCGGCGATGGGCGGGACACGCCGGACGGCCACAAGGAGGCCTTGTCCGGCTACCTGCCCGGCTTCGACAACTTCTTCAATGGCTATTTCTGGCGCATGTGCGAGCACGAGGGCTGGCTCTACCTCAGCACCTTCGAATGGAGCAGCGTGCTGGGCTACGCCAACCGCTCGCGATGGCCTGAATCCTTCACGAACATTGTCAACCGGGTCGACCCGCAGACCATCCTCGACCATCACTCGGGCTTCGATCTCTACCGCAGCCACGATGGCGAGAACTGGGTGCCGGTCACGACCAATGGCATGGACAATCCGTACAACATGGGTTTGCGCACACTGGTGTCGTCACCGCACGGCCTGTTCCTGGGCACGGCCAACCCGTACGGGCCGAAGGTCATGCCGCTGCACGGCGACCGCTACGTGCCGAATCCGCGTGGCGGCTGCGAGATCTTCTTTGCGCCGACGGCCAGGTAGCGGCGCGTGCGGCCGATGCGCATGTTGAGGATGCTGCTGTCGGGCCGTTCGCTCGGCGCCGTGAGCGGCTTGCCGGCGGACGTCCAGGTCGAGCGAGATCTTGCCTACGGACCCGACCCGGCCCATCGCCTCGATGTCTATCGGCCCGCGGGCCGGGCCGCCGGCCCCCTGCTGGTGCTGGTGCATGGCGGCGCCTGGGCAATTGGCGACAAGGCCGGCCCGGCACTGTTGGGGCACAAGCTCGCGCATTGGTTGCCCAAGGGCTATGTCGTGGTGTCGGTGAACTACCGGCTGCTGCCGCTGGCGCAGCCGCTGGAGCAGGCGCGTGATCTCGCCCGTGCACTGGGTTTCGTGCAGGCGCGTGCCGCATCCTGGGGCGCCGAGGCCGAGCGCCTGGCGCTGCTCGGGCATTCCAGCGGCGCGCACCTGGTGGCCCTGGTCGCCGCGGATGCCGATCTTGCCGAGGCCGCGGGCCTGAAGCGCTGGTCGGCGAGCGTGCTCATCGACAGTGCCGCGCTCGATGTCGTGCAGACCATGAGCGGGGCCCATCGCCCCTTGCACGATCGTGCGTTCGGCAGCGATCCGGCGTATTGGTCATTGGTCTCGCCGATGCAGCGCCTGCGCGGCCGGCCACCGCAGGCCCCGATGCTGCTGGTCCACGACGCCGGGCGGCCCGCGTCGGGTGAACAGTCGCGCCGCTTTGCCGCCACCGTCACCGCGCTGGGCGGCCGGGCCGAGGTCTGCCCGATGGCGATGTCGCATGTCGAGCTCAATGCGGAACTGGGGCGCGACGCCGGCTACACCGAGAGGGTCGATGCGTTCCTGCGCACGGCGGGACTGACTTGACGCCGCCGCTGCCAGCCAACGCGCCAGCCAAGGCGCCGGCGACGCGCTTTCTCTCGCTGGATGTGCTGCGCGGCGGCACGGTGGCGCTGATGATCGGCGTCAACAACCCGGGCAGTTGGAGCCAGTTGTACCCACCGCTGGCGCATGCGCAGTGGCATGGCTGCACGCCCACCGATCTGGTGTTCCCGTTCTTCCTGTTCGCGGTGGGCAATGCGCTGGCCTTCGTGATGCCGGGCTTGCAGCAGGCCCCGCTGGCGCAGTTCTGGGGCAAGGTGGTGCGCCGCACGCTGATGATCTTCGGCCTCGGGCTGTTGCTCAATGCCGCGCCTTTTGTGCGTTGGGACGCCGACGGCACGCTGGCCTGGAAGAGCCTGGAGTCGCTGCGCATCATGGGCGTGCTGCAACGCATCGCGCTGGCCTGGATGCTGGCGGCGCTGATCCTGCGCTTTGGCGGCCGCCGCCGGGTGCTGTACTGGGTGGCTGCCCTGCTGCTGGGCTACTGGGCGGCCTGCCTGGGTTTCGGCGATGGCGCAGACCCGTACAGCCTGGAAGGCTGGTTCGGCACCGCACTGGACCGCTGGCTGCTCGGCCCGGCCCACCTGTACCGTGGCGAGGGCGTGCCCTTCGACCCGGAAGGCCTGGCCAGCACGTTGCCGGCGGTGGCGCAGGTGCTGTTGGGCTACTGGGTCGGCGAGCGCCTCGCACGCCAGGTGCCGTCGCACGAGGTGGTGGCCTGGCTCTTCGGCGCGGCCGTGCTGCTGGGCCTGGGGGCCTACGTCTGGCAGGGGGTGATGCCGATCAACAAGAAGATCTGGACCAGCAGCTATGTGCTGCTGACCACCGCGCTGGCGATGGCACTGCTGGGGCTGCTGGTCCAGCACCTGGACCTCCGCCGCCGTGACGGGGCCTGGGTGCGGTTTTGCCAGGTCTTCGGCAGGAACCCGCTGTTTGTCTACGTGATGAGCGGTCTGATCCCGCGCCTGGACGGCTTGTTGCGCTGGACCGATGGCGTCGACGGCCAGGGCCTGCCGCGCCATCTCACGCCGATGGGCTGGGCCTGGCAGCGGCTGTTCGAGCCGCTGGCCAGCGACGCTCGCCTGGGTTCACTGCTGTTTGCCGTGGCCAACGTCGCCGCTTACTGGGCCCTGGCCTGGTGGCTGGACCGGCGAAGGATCTACATCCGCGTTTGAAGCGGCCTCAGAGCGCAGTGGCCGAGGTCCAGGCCTTGCGGATCAGGCGGCCGCACTGGACCGAGTCGAACGCGCCCATGGGGGCCACGCGCGCCAGCACGCCGTAGGTGGTGCGGCTGGCGTCGATCCAGGGGTAGAAGCCGAACGCGCCGGGACTGCTGAACGCGCCATCACCCAACACAGGATCGTCCTCGACCCAGTGGCCGACCGAGTAGTGCCAGCTCTCAGTCGGTGGAATCGGGGCAAAGATCGCCTGGGTGGTACCGCAGGTCAGCTTGTTCGTGCACACCGGGTTGCTGCCGAGCAGGTTGCCCATCACCAATTGGCCGGTCAGGAGCTTGCGCAGGAACAGCGCGTAGGCGGCAGGGCTGGCAATGCCGCCACCAGCCAGCTGCGGCGAGCTGTAGGCCAGTTTCACATCGGTGCCGATCTGGCTTTGAATGGCGCCGGCCAAGGTCTTGCTGTTCATGGCGCCAAGTCCCATAAGGCTGCTGGCGTGTTTCTGCATGTGGCCGCCGCCGTAGTCGAACTTGTTGTCTGTGCTGGCGGTGTACACGCCATTGGTTCCGTAGGCCTGGCAGGCGGCCACCGTTTGGTTCTGCAGGCAACTCTCGAAACTGTTGTAGCCGCGCCGCATGCTGAGGAAGGCTCGGTCGTCGCTGCTCAGCACGCCGTTGCGCTTCTGCGCGACATAGGCCCCGTAGATCCACTTGGAGGCAGAGGCCAGCGTGATCGGCATCGTCGAGGTGACCGTCACGGTGCTGCTGGTGCTGTTGACCGAGCCCGACGCCTGCTTGCCGTCGCGGCTGCCGATCTCCCAGTAGAAGGGACGTACCGGTGCGCAGGCGTTGGTGCTGCTCTGGGCCGTGGCCGTTGCCGCGGCAATGCGTTCGGCCACGCTGGCGCCTGCAGCAGTTGCTGGTGCAGGTGCAGGTGCAGGACTCGGGCTGACCCTGGGCCTGTTGATCGTGGCGCGCGCGGCCAGCGTCTTGGCCAATCCGCCACCGGCGGCGTTGGCCGTTTCGGACTCTGCTTCCGCGGCGGTTGCCATGGTGTCTTCGGTGGCGACTTCGTCATCACCGCCGCCGCAAGCGGCCAGCGAGAGAACGACGGGGGTGAGGCAGAGCGTGAGGAGTACGGCGTGTTTCATGTCAACCTTATCGGTTGACCCGTTGGGACATGAAGGTGGACATTGCAAGAAGGTGTTTTCGTCTTATTCCGTTTGTGCACTTTCTGCGCGCTCCCTCGGCGGCCGAGCACGCCTTCATGCCGCGGCGGCGGGCCGTACACTCCCCCGGCCCGATGCGCCCGACCCCTTCCTCCGCCTCCGCCGCCGAACTGCGCCTGGCCTACGCCCTGGTCTTCCTGACCCCCGCGCTGTGGTGCGTGAACTACCTGGTGGCGCGCTGGGCGCCGGGCGTCATCGCGCCGCATGCCTTGGCCCTGGGCCGCTGGAGCGTGGCGGCGCTGCTGCTCGGTGCGCTGTGCTGGCGCGAGCTGCTGGCCAAGCGGGCGCAGCTGCGTGCCGAGGCCGGCCGTTTCATCGTGCTGGGGGCGCTGGGCATGTGGGTCTGCGGCGCTTTCGTCTACATCGGCGGGCGCAGCACCACTGCCATCAACATCGGCCTGTTGTATGCCGCGGCGCCGGTGCTGATCGCGCTGGCCTCGGCGCTGTGGCTGCGTGAACGGCTGGGCCCGGCGCAAGGCCTCGGCGTGGCGCTGGCGCTGGGCGGCGTGCTGTACATCCTGTGCAAGGGCGAGTGGTCGGCGCTGGCCCAGTTGCGCATCAACCCCGGCGATGCCTGGATCGCCGTGGCGGTGATGTGCTGGGCGGCCTATTCACTGCTGCTGCGCGCTTGGCCCTCGGTCTTCGGTCCCACCGCGCGGCTGACGCTCACGGCCTGTGGCGGCATCGTCGTGCTGATCCCGTTCACCGCCTGGGAAGCGCTGGCCTGGCTGCCCACCGAATTGTCCTGGCGCGCCGTCGGCCTGGTGCTGCTGGCCGCGCTGCTGCCGGGGGCCGCGGCCTATGCGGCGTATTCGGTGATGCAACGGGTGCTGGGCGCGGCGCGGGTCGGTGTGGTCTTGTACCTGGGCCCGCTGTACAGCGCGGCCATTGGCTGGGCGGTGCTGGGCGAGCGCATCGAGCCCTTCCACGGCGTCGGCGCCTTGCTGATCCTGCCGGGCATCTGGCTGTCGACGCGGCGCTGAGCGCCGCTCCGGCTTTCGGAGCAAGCGACGCGCCCAAACAGCGCAGCACACGCGTCAGGCGTAAGCAGAAGCGCGCGTTATCCCCGCTTGCGCAACCCTGGCTGCGAGTCTTACCTTACGCAACCTCCAGGGAGGGCCAGCCACGCAGCATCGGCCCATGAAGGACTTTGAACATTCGACCCTGTGGCGCATCAGCGCCTTCGAGCGCTTGCGCGAGACGGATCCCGACAGCCATCCGATGATGCTGCCGACCACGCTGCTGGCCGACCTGGACCATCTGCAGCGCGACCCGGCCAACGACGATGTGCTCGAGGTGATTGCCGCCTGCCTGCGCCACCACGAGCCGGCGCTGCTGTACCTGGCCTTCGGCGCGCATGTCTGGCCGATCAGCCTGTTCCCGACCCAGTGGCTGTACCACGCGCGCCACGAACCGTCGACGCTGGGGCCGGAGTCCGAACTGGCCCACCTGCGCCTGATCAACGCCGAGCGCCCCGGCGTGCGACCACCCGGCCACTGGATGTTCGAGCGCGTGGCAGCCACGCAGGACTACCGCCAACTGCGGCCGCTGTTGTGGACGCTGGCGCTGCACGGGCCGCGCCGCATGCTGCTCACCGAGATCGGCGGCCGCGCCGCCTACCGCGTGACCAGCACCGGTGCCTCCGAGCGACCGGCCGCCAGCGGCGCCCTGGGCCCCGCGATGCAGCACCTGCGCCAGGATGCCGCGTCGCTGCACGACATGCAGCACTGGCCGGGCATGAGCCTGGAGCGCGCGTCGCGGCTGTTGAACGGCCTGTACCTGACCGGCGGCCTGATGGTCACGCGCAGCCACCCGGCGGCGCGTGACGAACCGCATCCGCCGCGGCCGGTCATCCGGCGGCACTGAGCGCGCCGATCACCAGCCATCAACAAAGCGCCGCCCGCTGCCGCGCGGCTTGCCCGCCGCGCAATCCAGCCCACGCAGCAGCCAGGCGCGGGTGTCGGCGGGGTCGATCACCGCGTCGATCTCCAGCGTGGTCGCCATGTTGATCGCCGAGCCGTTGCGGTACTGCTGGGCCACCAACTGCTGGTACAGCGCCTCGCGCTCCGGTCCTTCGGCC
>NZ_DATILJ010000114.1:0-12375 GCF_035476535.1 Aquabacterium sp. | reverse complement strand
CCGCTGGACCTGCGCATCGGCGCGGCCAACGAGGCCCAGCGCTTCGCGCGTGGCGATGCGGTGCAACTGCTCATCCGGCCCAGCCGCGATGCCCATGTCTACTGCTTCCTGCAGGACGAGAACCGGCGCATCACGCGCTTCTTCCCGAACCGCTTCCAGCGCGATTCGCACGTAACGGCAGCCTCCGCGCTGCAACTGCCGGGCGCGCAGCGCTTCGAGATCACGATGAACCCGCGCGGCCTGACCGAGACGGTGACCTGCTTCGGCACCGACAAGGACGTGCTGGCGGCCCTGCCCGGCGAGCTGAACGGCGCCGACTTCCAGCCGCTGCCGGTGGCCTCGGTCGAGCAGCTGCGCACGGCCTTCCTGAGCGTGACGAAGGGCACACTCGCGCAGGATTCCTTCCAGATCCGCGCGAAGCCTTGAACGCCTGCCGCGGGCGGCGCAACCCAGACCGGTCCCCCAGAACCGGAGAGCGTGCATGGCCCGTCGACCCCGATCACAGCAGCAAGGCGCCTGGACCGGCATCGTGCTCCCGGTCATCGCCGCGGCAGCCCTCACGTTGCTGATCCTGGCCGCCACCGCCTTGCCGGCCGGCGCCGCGACCTGCACTGCGCCGCTGCCAGCTGCGGGCACGCCCGGGCCGACCGGCACGATGGCGACCGACACGATGGCAACGGACGCGATGGCCAGCACCGGGACATCGAAGTTTCGCCTCATCGCGCAGCAATGCCCAGGTCTCGACGCACCGGCGGTGGTGCACCGCACCGAGCAGCTCGCGCTCTTCGACCGCGCGACGACGATCGCGATCAACCTGGTGGGCGTGCCCGAGCCGGTGACGCTGGCGATGGGCGCGCTGCCGTCGGAGCGCGCGCCGCTCGGCGCCGCAGGTGAGCGCGTGGTCGCGCTGGCGCCGGCGCTCAGCGCAGCGGCGCGCGCCAACGAGCTCGACCCACTGCTGCTGCACGCCATCGCGCATGTCGAGTCGCGGCACAACGCCCAGGCGGTGTCGCCGGCCGGCGCCCGTGGCGTGATGCAGATGATGCCGGCCACGGCGCAGCGCTTCGGTGTCGCGAACCCGGAAAAGTCCTTGCACGATGCCGGCACCAACCTGCGCGCCAGCGCCGCGCTGCTGCGCACGCTGCAGGCCCGCTACGGCGGTGATCTGCGCCTGGTGCTGGCGGCCTACAACGCCGGCGAAGGCGCGGTTGCCAAGCACGGCAACCGGGTGCCGCCGTATCCGGAGACGCAGGCCTATGTGCGCGACGTGCTGGCCATCCACCAGCGGCTGAGCACCGAATTCGCGGTGTCGGGCAGTGGCCAGCTGGTCGCCAAGGGGCTGTGACGTGAAACCCTGCAATCCGACAAGCGCTAACGCAGCAAAGGGCCGGCCATGACGATGTCGTCGTACTTCCGCAGCGCCGGCGCGGTGCATGAAAGCGCCTTCGCGCGCTACAGCGACCTGGTGCTGGTGGCCGGCGTGATTTCGATCGTCGCGATGATGATCCTGCCGCTGCCGGCCTGGCTGATCGACCTGCTGGTCGCCTTCAACATCGCCTCGGGCGTGGTGCTGCTGCTGCTGGGCATCTACATCGCCTCGCCGCTGGAGTTCTCGGTCTTCCCCAGCGTGTTGCTGATGACCACGCTGTTCCGCCTGTCGCTGTCGATCGCCACCACGCGCATGATCCTGCTCGAAGGCCATGCTGGCGCCATCATCGACACCTTCGGCAAGGTGGTCGCCGGCGGCAACCTGGTGGTCGGGCTGGTGGTCTTCCTGATCATCACGGTGGTGCAGTTCATCGTCGTCGCCAAGGGCGCCGAACGCGTGGCCGAAGTGGCGGCGCGCTTTTCGCTCGATGCCATGCCGGGCAAGCAGTTGTCGATCGATTCCGACCTGCGCTCCGGCCTGATCGACAAGGACGAAGCCCGGCGGCGCCGCCGCTCGCTGGAGCTGGAAAGCAAACTGCACGGCAGCCTCGACGGCGCGATGAAGTTCGTCAAGGGCGACACCATCGCCGGCATCATCATCATCGTCATCAACCTGCTCGGCGGGCTGGCGATCGGCGTGATGATGCAGGACATGGATGTCGGCGCCGCGCTGACCAAGTACGCGATCCTGACCGTCGGCGAAGGCATGGTGGCGCAGATCCCGGCGCTGCTGGCCGCGATGGCCGCCGGCCTGATCGTCACCCGCACCACCGACGACGAGACCGACAAGCACCTGGGCGACGCGATCCGCAAGCAGATCGCGGCCAAGCCGCGCGTGCTGCTGGTGGCCGGCGGCATCTGCGTGCTGATGGCCGTTGTGCCGGGCTTCCCGGCCGCGGCCTTTCTGATGCTGGCGCTGGCCTCCGCCGGCGCCGGCCTGCTGCTGACGCCGGCCTGCCGCGAACGGCTGCGCCAGCTGCGCCACCCGGCTGCACGTGGCCTCGTCAGGCGCCTGGAAACACCGCAGCAGGTCACCGCCACCGCGCTGCCGCCGAGCCGGCCTTCGGTGCCGCTGCTGCTGCGCGTGCCGTCCGCGCTGCTGGCCTCGCAGCGGGCGGCCACGCTGACCCACACGCTCGAAGAAGTGCTGGACGAATTCCAGCTCGGCCTGGGCCTGACGCTGCCGCGCATCCACGTGCATGGCCAGCCCGGCGCCGCCGCGCAAGACCGCTGGGAACTGCTGGCCTATGAAGTGCCGATCGCCCACGGCCAGATGCCGGCCGACGACCCGCACCGTGCGCTCGGCGAGCCGGTGCGTCAGGCGCTGCGCCGCCACGCGTCGCTGTTCCTCGGCGTGCAGGACACCACCAACCTGCTGACCCGCGCTTCGGCCGATGCGCCCGATGTCGTCAAGGAAGTGCTGCGTGCGCTGCCGGTGCAGCGTGTGGCCGATGTGCTGCGGCGGCTGGTCGGCGAATCGGTGTCGATCCGCAACCTGCGCGACATCCTCGAGGCGCTGTCGGAAGCCGGACAACGCGACAAGGACGTGCATGCACTGACCGAGTTCGCCCGCATCGCGCTGCGGCGGCAGATCAGCCACCAGGCGGCGCCCGACGGCCTGCTCACTGCCGTGTTGCTGGAGCCGGCGCTGGAGGACCTGCTGCGCCAGGCGGTGCGGGTCAGCAGCGGCGTGGCGCAACTCGCGCTCGACCCGGACATGGCGCGCCGCATCAGCGAGGCCGTGCGCAGCAGCATCGCGCAGCGCGCGCCGAAAGCCATCGTCACCGCCATCGACGTGCGCTGGCACCTGCGCAAGCTGATCGAGCCGGAATGCTTCGACATGCCGGTGCTGTCCTACCACGAGCTGATGCCCACGCTGCAGCTCGAAGTCTTCGACCGCATCGCCGCCCCCGGCGCGATGCTGGAGGCCGCTTGATGTTCACGACCCTGGTTTCCGGGGTCCGGCGCGCAGCGCTGGGCCTGTTCGTCGGTTCGATGATCGCGGCAACAGCGCTGCAACCGGCGCAAGCCGGGGCCATGCCCAACGGTTCACGCTCTGTGTCCATCACCGCTCGTGAGCAGCCCATCGGCGCTTTCCTGCAGGACCTGTTCGCCGCGGTCGACGTGCCGGTCACGCTGGGCCCCGGCCTCACCGGCTCGGTCAATGGCAGCTTCACCGGGCCGGCCGAGAAGGTGCTGCGTGATGTCGCACGTGTCTACAACCTGGTCAGCTACTACGACGGCGCGGTGATGCACGTGGTGCCGGCGGCCGACATGGTGCGGCGCAGCTTCACCGCATCGCCGGCGGTGGCCGACCGGGTGCTGCGCGAAGCCGGTGAACTGGGCCTGCCCGATGCCCGCAACACGCTGCGCCGCAGCGGCGAAGGCAACATGCTGGCCGTGGGCACACGCCGTTTCGTCGAGCAGCTCGACGAGATGATGCGGGCCACGCAAGTCGCACCTGCCGCCGCCGCGCCAGGTGCCGGCGCGATCGACTTCCGTGTCTTCTACCTGCGCTATGCCTGGGCGCAGGACCAGACCATGACGTTCGGCGGTCGCCAGGTGTTGCTGCCCGGGGTTGCATCAATCCTGCGTTCTTTGGTCGGCGCGCGGCCGGGCGCGCCGCTGGGCCAGGAAGTCATGCTGCGGCCAACGCAGCCCAGCCTGCGGGGCCAGGGCTTGGCCAGCCAAGGCACTCCTGTCAAGACGGCCGGCGGCAACAACCGCGAGAGCGCTGCCGACCTGCTGGTCGCGGCGCTGGCGCGCACCGCGCAGCCGGCCGAGCCGCAGCCGACGATCGCCGCCGACCCGAACCAGGTCCGCATCGAGGCCGACCCGCGCCTGAACGCGGTGATCGTGCGGGATCTGGCCGATCGCCTTCCGCGTTATGAGCAGCTGATCGCCGCGCTGGATGTCGAACCGCAATCGCTGGAGATCGAGGCGACGATCATCGACGTCAACACCGACAAGATGCGCGAGCTGGGCGTCGACTGGCGCTTCAACAACGCCGGCAATTCGCTGGGCTTCGGCGGCAACGTGCCGGTGACCGGTGCCGGCGGCGTGGTCACCGCGGTGCTCGGCTCGGTCGGCCAGTTCGTCTCGCGCATCCGGGCGCTGCAGGCCGAAGGCGCCGCCCGCGTGGTCTCCAGCCCGCAGGTGGTGACGCTGTCGAACGTCGAGGCCTTGTTCGACAACAGCTCGACCTTCTTCGTGCGCGTTGCCGGCCGCGACGAGGTCGACCTGTTCAACGTCAGCGCCGGCACCTCGCTGCGTGTCACGCCGCATGTCTTCAAGGACCGCGACAACACCCGCATCAAGCTGATGGTGCAGGTCGAGGACGGCAACATCACCGGCCGCACGGTGGACCAGATCCCGGTGGTCGAGCGCTCGACCATCAACACCCAGGCGCTGATCATGGAAGGCGAGAGCCTGCTGATCGGTGGCATGACGCGCGACAGCACCTCGTCCAGCGTCGACAAGGTGCCGGGCCTGGGCGACATCCCCGTCGTCGGCAACCTGTTCAAGACCCGCACCAACAGCAGCGCGCGCATCGAGCGCATGTTCCTGATCACGCCGCGGCTGGCAGCCACACGGCCGGCCACCAGCCCTGCGGCGCTGCAGACCACGGCGGCGCCGGCGGCCGGCCCCGCTGCGGCCACCGGCAGGGCGCCCTCGCCTGCGCCCTTGTCGGCACCTGCGCCCGCGCCCTCCCCAGCACCCGCACCGGTGCCGACCCCTTTGCTGCAGACGGCCGCGGCATCGCCCAACGCGCCACAGGCCCGCGCGATCGCCCAGGCGCCCGCCGCCGCGCCGCCGGTCTATGCACCCCCTGCCCGCAGCTCGGTCGTGCTTGACCTGGACGCGATGCCCGGCCCTGCCGCCGCGCGGCCGGCGGCCTTCACGCCTGGTGCCGTCAATGCGCGGCCTTCAGCCGCCCGCACCGGCAAGACCACGCCCTGAAGCAAGACCAGCCCCTGACACAAGACCACCCTGAGGCCAGCACCCACCATGAACCGCGATGCCCAACTGCTTGACTCGCTGCAGACCCTGGAACTGCGTGTGCTCGAGGGCCCGCAGGCCGGCGCGAAAGCGCCGCTGGCGGCAGGCACCGGCTGCGTGATCGCTTCGGCGCCGGGCCCCGACGCCGGTGCGGACATCGTGCTGCGCGGCGGCGGCGCCCCGGCGCGGGTGCATGTGACGGCCGACCTGGCGCATGGCCTGATCGAGGTGCTCGAAGGCGAGGTGCGCCTGGGCGACGCGACGCTGCCGGCCGGGGCGCACGCGGCCTGGTCGCGCCATGCACCGCTGCACGTCGGCGACTCGGTCATTGCGTTTGGGCTGGCCTGCGAAGACGCGTGGCCTGTCGCTGCTGCCGCGGGTTCGTCACCGGACCCGGCGCAGGCCGGTTCCACCGCGCTGGACATTCGCCCACCGCTGCGCCGCCGTGCCGAAGCCTGGCTTGCCGCCACCGGCGCCGGCGTGCTGCTGGCCTGTGCCGGCAGCCTGTGGATGGCCCATGTCGCCGCCGCGCCGCGGCCGGTGCCGGTGCTGGCCGCGTCCACGCTGACCGAGGCCCTGAAGGCCAGCGAATTCGCCGCATTGGCGGCCACTCCGCAGGCCGATGGGCGCATCGAACTGCGCGGCCGCTTGTCGACGCAGGCCCAACGCGGCCGCCTCGATGGCTGGCTGGCAGCGCGCCAGTGGACACCATCGCTCGAAGTGCTGGTGGACGAAGCGATCGCGCGCGAGGTCACCGAGCTGTTCCGCATCAACGGCATTGCGGTGCAGGCCCAGGCAGCAGGCCCGGGGCGCATCGTCGCCGAGGCCTCCGAAGCCGATGCCAACCGGCTGGCGCGCGCCGAAGAAGTGGTGCGCCGCGACGTGCGCGGCCTGGACAAGCTGACGCTGCGCAACACCGCCGTCCCGCTGCCGCCCAAGACGCCGATCCTGCCGGACGATCCGAACAAGCGCATCGCGTCGCTGGTGCCCGGCGAGCCGGCGTATGTCGTCACGGTCGATGGTGCGCGCTACTTCATCGGTGCGCTGCTGCCCTCGGGGCACCGCATCACGCAGATCGCCGCGCAGCGCGTCGTGCTCGAGCGCGACGGCCTGCTAACCAACTTGAACTTCTGAGTCCCCACCCGCAACCTAATCCCAACCCCGCGGCAGACCCCGCAGTACACCCAGGAGCACACCATGAGCAACTACGTCAACCCGATGAGCCTGATCGCCGCCACGCCGATGACCCAGAACAAGTCCAGCGGCGGCAGCAGCTGGTTCCAGGCCCTGGCCCAGGCCTGGGGCGAGGCCCTCGACAGCCAGGCCTCGGTGATCCAGCAGAAATCCGACGCCATCGCCACCGGCGGCACCGACAACCCCTCGGCCATCACCGAGCTGACCACCGAGTCGCTGCGCATGAGCTTCCTGTCGAACAGCTCGAACACCTCGATCTCGACAGTCGGCCAGGCCCTCGAGACGATGGCGCGCAAGGGCTAAGCGATCACGCGCCGGGCCGCCGCCCACGAACGGCGGCCCGGCGCGCTCATTCCAGGAGACCGTCATGACATTCGAGATCGCCGCCGCCGCGGCCTTGGGCCCGGCCTCGTCGGCCAGCGCCGGCGCCGCGCCGGTGCAGGTCGGCTACGGCGTATCGCTGTCCGACATCGGCGGCTTCCAGCAGGCCTTGTCCGGCGCCCAGGCGCGCCTGGAGGCGCGGCCGGTCGGCGCGCCCTCGGAAGCGGTGAAGCAGCTGATGACGCCCTTCGAGCACATCAATAACGAGGCCTCGCGCCTGTCGCTGGACGCCAATGCCGCGCAGCGCGCCGGCCGCGACATGAGCCCGAGCGAGGTGGTGATGCTGACCGTGCGCTGCCAGGAATTCATGTTCCATTGCCAGCTCACCTCGAACATCGCCAACCGCACTTCGGACGGCCTGCAACAGCTGTTCCGCCAACAAGCCTGAAGCCATGACACGCCGCTGGATCCCCCTTGCCGCCGTGCTGCTGTGCACCTGGCTGGCCGGTTGCTCGAACCAGGAGCTGTATTCGAAGCTCACCGAGCGCCAGGCCAACGAGATGGTCGCCGTGCTGCGCAGTGCCGGCATCGATGCCGACAAGCACAGCCAGGATGGCCAGTTCTCGGTGCTCACCGCGCGCGGCGATTTTCCGCAGGCCGTGCGCGTGCTGAACGCGCAGGGCTATCCGCGCGACACCTTCGACACGATGGGCAAGGTCTTCAAGCGCGAAGGCTTCGTCTCGTCGCCGCTCGAAGAACGGGCGCGGCTGATCCATGCGATGAGCCAGGAGATCTCGAACACCCTGGCCAGCATCGACGGCGTGGTCACGGCCCGTGTGCACCTGGTGGTGCCGGAACGCCATCCGCTGCTGAGCGACAAGCCCCAGCCGTCGGCCGCTTCGGTGTTCATCAAGCACCGCCCCGACCGCGACCTTGCCGCGCAGGTCACGCAGATCAAGGCGCTGGTCGTCAACAGCATCGAGGGCCTGTCCTACGACAACGTCACCGTCGCGCTGTTCCCGGCCGAAGCCATGCCGGCCGATCCGTCGAAAGCCGATCGTGCCGGGCTGGGCGGGCTGCAGGGACCCTTGCTCTTCGGCACGCTGGCCGGGGCGTTCGTGCTGCTCGGCAGCGGCGCGCTGTGGTGGCATCGACGCCAGCGCCACCCGCTGCCGGCCGATGTGCTGCCCGCGCTGGCCGCGCCCGATGCACGCAAGGCAACGCTGCCCCGAACCGATTTCCAGACGGCACTGCGCCGCAAGGAGCAATGACATGAGCACAGCCAAGATGGCCGAAAACACCGGTGCCGCGGCGTCGGAGCAGCGGCGCCACCGCGCTGCCGTCGCGCAACGCCTGGTCGACCTGGCCCCCGCCGCTGTCGACGTGCTCGACTGGGACGCGCTCGACCAGGCGCCGGCATGGCTGTCGCTGCCCGAGGCCGCGCAATTGATCCTGCAGGCCCGCATCGGCGCGCTGCTCTATGCGCCCGAGCTGCGGCTGTGGATCGACGGCCCGCGCCTGGCCGCGGCGCGCGCGCTGCTGGGCGACGCCGTGCTCGACGATCTGCTCACGCAGCCCGAAGCGGCGATGCCGCGCGGCCTGGTGCGCAGCCCGCGCATCGATCATGCCGGCGAGGTCGCGGCCCAGTTGCGCAGTGCCGGCCTCGCGGTGCTGCTGGCGGCCATGCCGCCCGGCCTGCTGCGCGCGATCGTCATCGCCGCCACCGGGGCCACCGCGGCGTCGGCCATGAGCGCGGCGCTGGCGGCCAGCCTGATCGCCCGCGGCCGCGCGCTCGGCCAGGGTGGCGCGCAGCCCCATGCCAAGGCGGTCGCGGCCGCTGCCGGGGCGGCCGCGGCCTGCGCCGCGTGAGGCCGGCAGCCGCGCCCGTGATGAACAACAGCAGCAACAGCCCCGGTGAGCCCATGAGCCGGCCCTTCCTGATCTGGCACCGTGCCGGCGACACCCGCCTGGCCTCGACGCGGCTGGTGCTGCGCGCGGCCGAAGTGCCCGTGCTGCAGCATGCGCAGGCCCTTCGCGACACGCTCGAGCACCGGCGCGACGTGCAGATGCAGATGATGGCCGACGCGGTGGCGCAGGCCCGCAGCGAAGGCCATGCGCAGGGCTTCGCCACGGCGCAGCGCGAATCCGCCGAGCAACTCGCCGCCACGCTGATGCAGCTGAGCGACGCCGCCGCCGCGGAACGCGCCCAGCTGCGCGGCGATACGGCCTCCCTCGCACTGGAAGTAGTGCGCAAACTGCTCGGCCATGTCGCCGAAGACGCCGTGCTCGCGGCGCTGGCCGAGACCGCCGCGGCCGAGCTGCTGCCCAGCGCCTCGCTGGTGCTGGTGGTGCACCCGGCGCAGGCCGATGCGGTGCAGGACAGGCTGGCCGAGCGCATCGGCACCGGCGGCCTGCGCTTCGAAGTGCGCGCCGATCCGGCGTGTGCGGTGGATGCCTGCCGCCTCGAAACCGAGCACGGCAGCGTCGACGTGGCGCTGGAAGCCCAGTTGGCACGACTGGCAGCGGCATGGGGCGGCATTCAACCCAATGGACCACCAGGATGAACCGTCGATCGTTGCGCGCCGCGATGCCTGTGGAGCGGCTGCGCCCTTCGCTGATGGCTGCAGACGGCCCTTTGCTGTCTTTCGGTTGGTGTGCTGACAGCCGACATTCGATTGTTGAGTCCTGCGGAGTGGCCGGGATTTCGTCCCGGCGGCCGACTCCCTTTCTTTGCTGGTGCAAAGAAAGGAAGCAAAGAAAGCACCTGAACGTCCATCCGTGCATCCGCACGCAAGATGCAGCCGCGCCAGTGGCGGCACCTCCCTGGCATTCTCAATACCCCGAACCGTCGGTCACCAGATTGGCACATATCACGCCCTGGCATTCGAAAGCGGGGCGCCGCTTCCAACGCTCGCCGGGCGCCTTGCGCCCATTCGGCCAGAGGCTTGCACGCTTTCGTATGCCAGCGTGTTGTCACTGCCAATCTGGTGACCGACGGTTCGGGGTATTAAGAATGCCAGGGACGTGTTCACAGTTGTGCCTCCGTGCTGGAGTAACGGAGGCACTGATGAACGTTTGGTTTTCAGGGCCTCTTCTTTGGTTACTTTCTTCTGGCCCCGCAGAAGAAAGTGACCCGCCGGCCGGGGCGGAATCCCGGCGCAGTGCAACGCAAAGTCACCGCCCTCGGCAATGCAAGCTGAACGTCTGCATTCAAGCCAAACCGACGACCGCAATGGGCCGAGTGCAGTCACAGACATTCGCGCCAACAGCGTCGCAGGTCACGCAAAACGCGGCGGAGCAACTGACATGAGCGCAGCCCCCCAACAGCTGCTGCGCACGCTGCAGACCACACGCACCATCGTCGAACAAGGCCGCGTGGTGCAGGCCGGCGGCACGGTGCTGCGGGCCACCGGCCTGCGCGCCCGCATCGGCCAGCAAGTCCACATCTTCGACGCCGCACAGCCGGCAGACCCCACCCATGCCAGCGGTGCCGGCGCGCCGCTGCTCGCCGAAGTCATCGGCTTCAGCGGCAACGAAGTGATCCTCGCGCCATACGGGCCGCTGCAGGGTGTCGCGGTCGGTGCAGCCGTGCAGGCCATCGCCGACGACGCGCGTGTGCCCTGCGGCCCGGCGCTGCTGGGCCGCGTGATCGACGCCTTCGGCCAGCCACTGGATGACCGCCCGCTGCAGCCCGGCCCCGGGCTGCGCCACACGCCCTTGCACGCGCCGGCACCATCACCCCTGAAGCGCCGCGGCGTCGACACGCCGCTGGCCACCGGCGTGCGCGCGATCGACGCGGCGCTGACCGTCGGCGAAGGCCAGCGCGTGGGCATCTTCGCGATGGCCGGCGGCGGCAAGTCGACCCTGCTCGGCATGCTGGCACGACAGGCCCGCGCCGACGTCAACGTGATCGCGCTGGTCGGCGAGCGTGGCCGCGAAGTGCGCGAGTTCCTCGACGACAGCCTGGGCGAAGAAGGCCTGGCCCGCTCGGTGGTGGTGGTTTCGACCTCGGACCGGCCAGCGCTGGAGCGGGTGCGCGCGGCCTATGCCGCGACGGCCATCGCCGAAGGCTTTCGCGCCGAAGGCAAACGCGTGCTGCTGCTGGTCGATTCGGTCACCCGCTTTGCGCGTGGCCTGCGCGAGCTGGGCCTGTCGGCGATGGAGCCGCCGGTGCGGCGCGGCTACCCGCCCTCGGTCTTCGCCGAGATGCCACGGCTGTTCGAGCGCGCCGGCAACGACGCGGCGGGCTCCATCACCGCGTTCTACACCGTGCTGGCCGAGGACGACGACAACAGCGACCCGGTGGCCGAAGAAGTGCGCTCCATCCTCGACGGCCACATCGTGCTGTCGCGGCAGCTGGCGCAGGCCCACCACTACCCGGCGATCGACGTGCTGGGCAGCGCCAGCCGCGTCTTCACGCGCGTGGCCGACGGCCCGCACCGCGCGGCGGCGGCACGGCTGCGCGCGCTGATGGCGCGCCATGCCGAGGTGGAGTTCCTGTTGCGCGTGGGCGAGTACCAGGCCGGCAGCGACCCGCTGGCCGACCAGGCCATCGAACGCATGCCGGCGATCCGCGCCTTGCTGACGCAGGGCTCGGATGAAGCCACCGTGTTCGGCGACACGATCCAGCGCTTGCAGCAGGTGTGCTCATGACGCGGCTGCCGAACCCGCACGAAGCCGCGCAGCTCGTTCGCCTGCGCGGCCTGCGTGTGCGGCGCGCCCGCGAGCGCTGCAGCGCGGCGCAGGCCGAGATCGATGCCGCGGCCGAAGCGGTGCGCGCGCGCCAGCGCAAGATCGTGCAGCTGCGGCGCGACATGGAGGCCTTGAGCCATGCTGTCGTGCATGCGCTGGCCACGCAGCTGCCGCGCTGGTCCGGCACCGTGGTGGCGCAGCGCGACAAGCTGGCCGACCGCCTGGAACGCGATGAATACGCACTGATCGGCGACGAGCGCCAGCAGGAAGAAGCGCAGGAGAAGCTGCAACAGGCGCGCGCCGAGCTGACCCGCGCAATGGCGCAGGAAGATGCCGTGCGCGGCCTGGCGGAGCAGTCGCAACGCGCCGTGGTGGCCCTGCGCGAGCGCCGTGTCGAGACCGAACTCGAAGACCAGTGGCGGGCGCCGGCCGCCGCGCTGCGCTGAGGGCCGACGATGGAACTGCCGAGCAGCACCTCGAAGGCAGGCCCGACCCTGGCGTCACGCCTGGCGCCGCGCGGCAGCGAGGTGTCGGACCATCAGGCCGGTGGCGAGCAATTCGCGCGCCTGTTGTCCGCCAAGTCGGGCGACAAGACCCCGGTCTTCGCCAAAGGCTCGGAAGGCGCCGATGGCGTCGCTAGCGCTGATAACGCAGATGGCGCCGATAGCGCGGATGGCACCGAGGCTGACGACGATGTCGCGGTGGACCTGTCAACAAGCGCCTGCCCCGGCACCGCCGGTC
>NZ_DATILJ010000113.1:0-9551 GCF_035476535.1 Aquabacterium sp. | reverse complement strand
GGGCAAGCAGGAGATCGCCGCGCTGCCGCCGGGCCGCCTGGGCCGGCTCGACGAGCTCGACGGGCCGCTGCTGTTGCTGGCCAGCGACGCCTCGTCGTACATGAACGGCTCGGTGCTCACGGTGGACTATGGCCACTCGGTTCGCTTGTCGTGACCTGCGCTGGGCCGTGCACACACAATACGGGCGTCCTCACCCTGCCCTGCTTGCCCGATGACCCTCCCCACCGCCAAGCGAGCCCGCCCGACCCGCTCCCGCAACATGACCGAGGGCGGCACCTGGCAGGCCGAGAAAAGCCTGCTGACGCAGACGCAGATCGTGGAAGCCACGATGCAGTGCCTGATCGAGATCGGCTACGCCCAGACCACGACCGACAAGATCGCCCAGAAGGCCGGCGTGTCGCGCGGCGCGATGACGCATCACTTCAAGTCACGCGATGCGGTGTTCATCGCCGCGGCGAAGTACATCACCGAGTTGCGCGCCGTCGAGTACGGCGAGGCGATCGGCAAGGTCAAGGTGCCGGCCGGCACCTTGCCGAGCTACGAGGACATGCGCGACACCATCGTCTCGCTGCAGAAGTACTACGCGCGGCCCTCGTTCATCGCGCTGCACGAACTGCAGCGCGGCGCACGCGCCGACAAGACGCTGAAGGCCGCGATGGCGCCGCTCGAGAAGGTGCTCGACGACAAGATCTCGGCGCACATCCTGCAGCACTTCCCGTTCTGGACCCAGGTGCAAGGCGCCGCCGAGGTGTTGCGCGACCTGATCTTCTCCAGCCTGCAGGGCATTGCCATCGATCCAGTCGGCTACGTCAAGGGCGCGCGTTTGCAGCGGCTGGTGGACCTGCTGGCGCGGGTGACGCAGACCGAGTTCGACAAGGACTACGCCGCGGCGCACGGCGCCCAGGCGCTCGAACGCGGACAACTCGCCCGGCGGCGCGCGTCATGAGTGCCCCTTGGCCGACGAACGCCGACGCGGCTTTCGCCGCATTGATAAACAAACAGACCAGATGGTTCGTAATATGCAACAACCGCGGCTGATCGCCCCGCACCTGCTGCGCCTGGACGGCGCCCTGCCGACCCTGCTGGGCAGCCGTTGCAGCGCCTGCGGCGAGGTGTACTTTCCCACCGCCCGCGGCTGCACGCGCTGCTGCGGCACGCAGCTCGAGGCCTTCGACCTGGGTCACCGCGGCCGTCTGTGGTCGTGGACGGTACAGGACTTCTGTCCCAAGCCGCCCTACGACGGCGCCGCCAGCGAAGCCGATTTTCGGCCCTACGGCGTGGGCTATGTGGAGATGGCCTGCGGCCTCAAGGTCGAGAGCCGCTTGACGCTGGCCGACCCGGCGCGGCTGCGCATCGGCATGGCCATGGACCTGACGCTGGAAGCGTACCGCCGCGATGCGGACGGAACGGCGGTCCACACCTACGCGTTCCAGCCGGCTGACGACGAGGACACACCGGCATGAGACCCGCCCGGCCGTCCGAAGGGACTCATTCCCGCTTGGCGGGACCGGCCGCAGGCCGTAGGGTGCACCAGTGACCGACGACGTCGCCATCATCGGCATCGGCCTGCACCCCTTCGGGCGCACCGACGGTCTGTCCGGCCTCGAGCAAGGCGCGCACGCGGTTCGCCTGGCGCTGCAGGATGCCGGCCTGAGCTGGGACGCCGTGGGCGTGGCCTACGGCGGCAGCCAGGACGCCGGCAACGCCGACGCGCTGGCCAACCTGCTCGGCCTGACCGGCACGCCCTTCGTCAACGTCGCCAACGGCTGTGCCACCGGCGGCAGCGCGCTGGCCAGCGTGGTGGCCGCCATCCGCTCGGGCATGGCCGAGATCGGCGTCGCGGTCGGCTTCGACAAACATCCGCGAGGCGCCTTCAACGCCCGCCCCAAGGACTGGGGCCTGGAGGACTGGTATGGCAACACCGGGCTGATGCTGACGACGCAGTTCTTCGCGCTGAAGACCCAGCGCTACCTGCACGAACATGGCTTGAGCGAGCAAGCGCTGGTGCTGGCGGCGCAGCGATCCTTCCGCAACGGCGCGCTGAACCCGCAGGCCTGGCGCCGGCGCGAGTTGAGCCTGGCGGAAATCGCCGAATCGACGCCGGTGAACCTGCCTTTGCGCAAGTACATGTTCTGCAGCCCGGCCGAAGGCGGCGCGGCGCTGGTGCTGTGCAGCGCCAAGGCCGCTCACAAGTACACCCGCACGCCGGTGCTGGTGAAAGCCGCGCTGATGCGCACGCGCCGGCATGGTTCGTTCGAGGTCTTCAGCCCGGCACTCGCCGCCGAGGCCGCACCGGCGCCGACGGTGTTCGCCGCCCGCGCCGCGTTCGAACAAGCCGGCGTGGGTCCGGCCGACATCGACGTGATCCAGGTCCAGGACACCGACAGCGGCTCCGAACTGATCCACATGGCCGAGAACGGCTTCTGCGAGCACGGCGAGCAGCAGCACCTGCTCGAACGCGGCGAAACCGACATTGGCGGCCGCCTGCCGATCAACACCGACGGCGGCTGCATGGCCAACGGGGAGCCGGTCGGCGCCTCCGGGCTGCGGCAGGTGATCGAAGTCTGCACGCAGCTGCGCGGCCAGGCCGGTGCGCGACAGGTGCCCGGCCGCCCGCGCCTGGGCTACACGCATGTCTACGGCGCACCCGGGGTCAGCGCCGTGACGATTCTTGAAGCAGGAGACAAGAGATGAACAAACCGCGTGAGCAACAGATCTTCGTCCAGCCGCCGGAGACCGCCGGCGACCCGCTGAAGTTCCAGCAGCTGCTGGCGCAGGAGACGGTCCCGGTGCCGGCCTATCTGCAGTCGTCGCCGCCGCAGTTCGGCGACGAGGACCTGGATGTGGCGCGCTACACCTCGCACGCCTTCCACCGCCTCGAGGCCGAAAAGATGTGGCCCAAGGCCTGGCAGTTCGTCGCCCGCGCCGAAGAGATTCCGAACGCCGGCGACCACGTGGTCTACGACATCGTCGACAGCTCGGTGATTCTGATGCGCGGCGACGATGGCGGCATCCGCGGCTTCCACAACTCCTGCCTGCACCGCGGCCGCACGCTGCGCACGCAGAGCGGCACGGCGGGCCAGCTGAAATGCCCGTTCCACGGCTTCACCTGGGACATCCAGGGCCGCTTCAAGAGCAAGCCCTGCAGCTGGGACTTCAAGCACCTGGATGATCGGCCGCTGGACCTGCCGCAAGTGCGCGTGGAAAGCTGGGCCGGCTTCGTCTTCATCAATTTCGATGCGCAGGCGCAGCCGCTGCTGGACTACCTGGGCGTGCTGCCCGAGCACTTCAGGTCTTATCTGATGGACCGCGCAACCACCCTCGCCCACGTGCAGCGGCGCATCGCCTGCAACTGGAAGGTGGCCCAGGAGGCCTTCTTCGAGGCCATGCACACCAAGGTCACGCACCCGGGCATCATGACCTTCACCGGCGACGTCGACAGCCAGTACGACGTGTTCGGCGACATCATCGCGCGTGCCATCACGCCGATGGGCGTGGTCAGCCCGAACCTCGGCGGCGTCGACGACACGACCACGCTGAACGACATCCTCGCGCTGTCGGGCCGCATGTCCGAGACCGACGGCTCGCGCCACCGCCTGCCCGAGGGCGTGACAGCGCGCCAGTACGTCGGCGAGCTCAACCGCCAGGCCTATGCCGCCGCGGCCGGTGCCGACCTGTCGCAGGCCACGCTGGCCGAGCTGGAAGACGCGATCCTGTACTCGGTGTTCCCGAACTTCCAGGTCTGGGCCGGCTACTTCGGCAACATCGTCTACCGCGTCATCCCGGACGGCGACGACACCGACCACTGCCTGTTCGATGTCTACATTCTTGGCCGCCACCCGCAGGGCAGCGCGTGCCCGCCGGCCGCGCCGCTGAACCGCCTGGGCGATGACGAACCCTTCACCGCCGCGCCGGAGATCGGCGCGCTCGGGCCGGTGTTCGAGGAAGACATGCGCAACCTGCCGCACATGATGAGGGGTATGCGTGCCAGCCAGCGCGGCAAGGTCAGCCTGGCCAGCTACCAGGAAAGCCGCATCCGCCACCACCACCTGACGCTGGACAAGTTCCTGGGATTGGGCGGCGCGAAGTGACCCACAACCGTCAATGGATCCTGCGCCAGCGGCCGCTTGGCGCGGTGACCGAGCAGCACCTGCAGCTGCGCAGCGTTCAGCGTGCGATCCCCGCCGCCGGCGAGGTGCTGGTGCGCAACATCTACCTGCTGGTACCGCCGGCGATGCGGCTGTGGATGAATCCGCAGGACAGCTACGTGCCGGCGCAGCCGCTGGGCGAGACCATGATGGGCATCACGCTGGGCATCGTCGAGGCCTCGAACGACCTGGCCCTGCCGGTGGGCACTTATGTCAACGGCATGGGCGGCTGCCAGGAATGGTTCACCGCGACGGCCGCGCAGCTGATGCCGCTGGCGCCGCACCCTCAGGTGCCGCTGGCAGCCTACCGCAGCGTGCTCGACGTGCAGGGTCTCACTGCCTGGGCGGGCCTGCACGAGGTCTGCCAGCCGCAGCCCGGCCAGACGCTGGTGGTGACCGCGGCGGCAGGCAGCGTCGGCTCGCTGGTCTGCCAGCTCGGCACGCAGCTCGGCCTGCATGTCGTCGGCATTGCCGGCGGCGCCGACAAGTGCCGCTGGCTGCGCGACGAATGCGGCATCGCCGCGACCATCGACTACAAGGCCGAGGACGTCGGCGCGCGGCTCGATGCGCTGTGCCCCAATGGCATCGACAGGGTGTTCGAGAACGTCGGCGGCCCGGTGCTCGATCTGCTGCTCGAGCGTATCAACGACCGTGCCCGCATCGCCCTGTGCGGCATGGTGGCCAGCTACAACGGCGGCGGCACGCAGAGCGCCGGCGCGCTGATGCGGCTGGTGACCAAGGCCGCGCGAATGGAAGGCTTTCTGGTGCGCGACCACTTCCACCGCTATGCCGAGGTGGCGGCGAAGCTGCAGGCGCTGGTGCTCGAAGACAAGCTGAAGTACCGCATCGACATCCTCGACGGTCTGGCGCAATTGCCGGTCGCGCTGGACAACCTGTTCCACGGCCGCAACCTGGGCGTGCAGCTGCTGCGCCTGTCACCGGAGCGCGGCGCATGAGCACTGGCACCGTCGCCGAGGTGCGTGCACGCGCCGAACGGCTGCGTGCGGACATCCGCCATTTCTGCGCCAACGTGATGCCCGCCACACTGCGGCGCAAGTCCGAGCGCCACCAGGTGCTGGACAAGGCCGATTACCAGCAGTGGATGCAGTTGCTGCACGCGCAGGGCTGGGGGGTCGCCCACTGGCCCGAAGCCCATGGCGGCGCAGGCTGGTCGGCGCTGGAGCGCTTCGTCTTCGAAGATGAGCTCGCGCGCCACGGTTGCCCCTGGGTGATCCCTTTCGGGGTGAAGTACGTCGGCCCGGTCATCTACACCTATGGCAGCGAGGCGCAGAAGCAGCGCTTCCTGCCGCGCATCGTGAGCAGCCAGGACTTCTGGGCCCAGGGTTACTCGGAGCCCGGCGCCGGCTCCGACCTGGCCGCGCTGCGCACCGAGGCCGTGCGGGATGGCGATCACTACCGCGTCAGCGGCCAGAAGGTCTGGACCACGTATGCGCAATGGGCCGACTGGCTCTTCTGTTTGGTCAGAACCGACCGCGATGGTCGACCACAGGACGGCATTTCCTTCCTGTTGATCGACATGCGTAGCCCCGGCATCACCGTAAAGCCGATCGCCACGATGGATGGCTACCACCACGTCAACGAGGTCTGGCTGGACGACGTGCGCGTGCCGGTGGCCAACCTCGTCGGCAAAGAAGGCGCCGGCTGGACCTACGCCAAGTTCCTGCTGCGCAACGAGCGCACCGCCGGCGCGATGCTCGGCATGGTGCAGCACGCGCTGGCGCGGCTGAAGGCGCTGCCCGCGCCAAGCGCCGCGCTGCGCCAGCGCATCGGCGAGTTCGACCTGCGTGGCTTTGCCCTCGAGGCCTGTGCCTACCAGGCGATGGAAGCCTTGCTCGAAGGCCGCGAGAACGGCGCCGAGGCCTCGCTGATCAAGCTGCGCGGCACGGAGCTGTACCAGGAGATCGCCGAGTCCCTGGTCGATGCGCTGGGGCCGGCCGGCATCGCCTGGGACGTCGAAGCGCTACACCGCGCGGACCGGCCGCCACTCGGCCCGGATGACGCCGGCGGCATCGTCAAGGATCACCTCTACAACCGCGCCGCGACGATCTTCGGTGGGTCGTCGGAGGTGCAGCGCAACATCCTCGCGAAGATGGTGCTGGGGCTATGACAACGGACAACGACACCGTCGAGATGCTGCGCGATGCAGCGCAGCGCTACGCGGCCGAGCAGTACGGCTTCGCGCAGCGCCGCACCTTTCTGGCCGCAGGCTGCAGCGAACAGGCCTGGCGCGACTACGCCGAATTTGGCTGGCTCTCACTGCGCCTGCCCGAAGCCGATGGCGGCATCGACGCCGACGCCACCGCGATCGGCGCGCTGATGGAAGTGGTCGGCGCCCGCCTGCTGATGGAGCCGGTGCTCGCCAGCGCGGTGCTGGGCACCGGCCTCGTGCTGGCCAGTGCCAGTGCAGCGCAACGCGCCGAACTGTTGCCAGTGCTGGCGGAAGGCGCGCTCACGCTCGCCTTCGCCTGCGACGACGACCCGACTGCCGGCCCGGCCTGCGAACTGCGCGGCGAGCGCCTGCACGGCGGCAAGATCAATGTGCTGCACGGCGATGTGGCGGGCCGCCTGATCGTCAGCGCACGCGATGCCGATGCCGCCGGCGGCTGGGCGCTGTGCCTGGTCGACCCGGCAGCTGCAGGCGTCGAGCGCAAAGCCTACCGGCTGATCGATGGGCGCGGTGCCGCCACACTGCACTTCCAGGCTGCACGGGTCGAGCGGCTGGGCACGGCCGATGCAGCCGACGCGGCCGAGGCCATCGCCCGGGCCCGCGACGAAGCCGCCGTGGCGCTGTGCGCCGAAACGCTGGGCGTCGTGCGCAGCCTGGTCACCGCGACTTGCGATTACCTCAAGGTGCGCAAGCAGTTCGGCCGAACCATCGGCAGCAATCAGGCCCTGCAGCACCGCATGGTCGAGCTGTTCCTGCTGCAGCAGGAAATCGAGGCGCTGACCCGCGTGGCCCAGCGCAGCCTGGACGCCAATCCCACGCAGCGCGTCCGCACCGTCAGCGGCGCGCGCGCCTACATCGCCGGCGCGGCACGCCGCGTCGCCAACGACGCGGTGCAGATGCACGGTGGCCTGGGCATCACCGAGGAACTGGACATCAGCCACTACTTCCGCCGCGTGATGGTGATCAACGCACTGTTCGGCAACCGAGACGAGCACTTTGCGCGTTACGTCGAGGCTGCGCGATGAACAGCTTCTCCACGCCGCAGTCCGCCGCCTTCATCGCACGCTATTGGCACACCGGCGTCTGGTTGGACAAGACCGTGGCCGACTTCGCCGCCGAAGCGGCTGCGCTGGAGCCCGGCCGCATCACGCATGTCTTCGAAGGCCAGGCCTGCCGCATCGGCGATCTGCTGCTGGAGGCGCAGGCCCTCGCGGCCGCGCTGCAGGCGCGAGGCCTGGTCAGCGGCGACGTCGTGAGCTTCCAACTGCCCAACTGGCGCGAAGCGCTGGTGATCGACCTGGCCGCTGCGCTGCTGGGCCTGGTCGTCGCGCCCATCGTGCCGATCTACCGCGACGCCGAGGTGGCCCACATGCTGGCCGATTCAGGCGCGCGCGCGGCATTCTTCCCAAGCACTTACCGCGGCTTCGACTACGCCGCCATGATGCAGCGCCTGGCGCCGACGCTGCCTGCGCTGCGCATGAGCTGCAGCGTGCGGGACGCAAAGCAAGGTACCGACAGCTACGAGGCGCTGATCGGCGAACAGCGCCCCTGGCGCGGCGCGCCACCGGTCGACGCCAACGCGGTCAAGCTGCTGCTCTACACCTCCGGCACCACCGGCCGGCCCAAGGCGGTTCTGCACTCGCACAACACCGGGCCGGTGACCTTGCGCAAGGCCTTCGCGCACTGGGGCCAGCGCCCCGGCGACACCGTGTTGATGGCCTCGCCGGTGACCCACATCACCGGCTTCAGCTACGGCATGGAACTGCCGCTGGTCTGCGGCACGCGCACGGTCTTCATGGAGCGCTGGGACGCCGCCGAGGCAGTGGCCTTGATCGATCGCGAACAAGTCAGCGCGAGCATGGGCGCGACGCCTTTCCTGCACGAACTGCTGGGCGAGGCCGCTCGACAAGGCCAACGCTTGCCCTCGCTGCGCCTGTTCGCCTGCGGCGGCGCCGAGGTGCCGCAGGCGCTGATCCGCCGCTGCGCCGACGTGCTGCAGAACTGCCGCGCCTTCCGCGTCTACGGTTCCAGCGAGGCGCCGCTGGTCACGCTGGGCTTCGTGCGCGAGGGCACGCTGGACCTGGCCGCCACCACCGATGGCGAGCTCGTGCACTACGAGGCGCGCATCGTCGACGACGCGGGGCAGGCGTTGACCGTCGGCCACGAAGGCGAGATCTGCGTGCGCGGCCCGGCCATGGCGCTGGGCTATGCCGACACCGCGCAGTCGGCCGAGAGCTTCGATGCCGACGGCTTCTTTGCCACCGGCGACCTGGGACGGCTGACGCCCGAACACGCCATCGTCATCACCGGGCGCAAGAAGGACCTGATCAACCGTGGTGGCGAGAAAATCAGCGCCAAGGAGGTCGAGGACATCCTGCACCGCCACCCCGCGGTCGACGAGGCGGCCGTGGTGGCGATGCCGCACGAACGGCTCGGCGAAGCGGTGTGCGCCTATGTCGTGCCCCGCCCCGGCCACAGCCTGGACTTCGCGCAGGTCACGCAGTGCATGGTGACCTCGGGCGTGGCACGGCAGAAGCATCCCGAGCAGCTGGTGCTGGTCGACAGCCTCCCGCGCACCGCATCGGGCAAGGTGCGCAAGGACCAGCTGCGGCTGGACATCCGCGAGCGGCTGCGCGCCGGCACCGCATGAGCGACACGCTGCTCGAAGTGCGCATAGGCCGCAAGGCCGCCACGGCGCTGGACATCGTCGCGCTCGATCTGTTCCCGGTGCGCGGCAGCGCCCTGCCCGCCTTCAGCGCCGGATCGCACATCGACGTCGAAGTGCGGCCCGGGCTGCTGCGCCAGTACTCGCTGTGCAACGACCCGTCGGAAACCCATCGCTACCAGATCGGCGTGCTGCGCGATCCGAACTCACGCGGCGGCTCGGCCGCCGTTCACGATGCGCTGGCCGAGGGCCAGGTGATCCGCATCGGCGCGCCGCGCAACCGCTTCGCGCTGCTGCCGGCGCGGCGCAGCCTGCTCATCGCCGGCGGCATCGGCATCACGCCGCTGCTGTGCATGGCCGAGCAGCTGGCGCGCGAGGGTGCGGACTTCCAGATGCACTACTGCACACGTTCGCCGGAGCGTACCGCGTTCGTGCACCGCATCGCTGCCGCGCCCTTTGCAGGCCAGGTGGCCATCCATCACGACGACGGTCCGCCGGAGCAGCGACTGGACTTGCCCCTTGCGCTGCGGGAGCCCGACGCGCAGACCCA
>NZ_DATILJ010000112.1:0-8652 GCF_035476535.1 Aquabacterium sp. | reverse complement strand
GAAGCGCGTGATGCGCCGGTTCTCGTCCTGCAGGAAGCAGTAGACATGGGCATCGCGGCTGGGCCGGATGAGCAGTTGCACCGCATCGCCACGCGCGAAGCGCTGGGCCTCGTTGGCCGCGCCGATGCGCAGGTCCAGCGGCACGGGCCGCGGCGCCGGCGCTTGGGCGCTCTGTTGGGCGCTCTGTTGGGTGCTTGATGGGCCGGCTGCTGGGGTGGCGGGTCGCACGGCTGTTGGGGAGGGCGCTTGGGTGGCGGCTTGGCCGAGCGGTCTGGCGGCCGCGGGCACGGCTGCCGGGGCCGCGGCAAGGCGCTGCGCCAGCGCCTGGTGGTCCGCGGCCAGATAAGCCTGGAAGAAGTCCAATGTCAGCTTGGGCTCGCGCGTCAGGCCCAGCGCCTCGCGGTAGCGGGCCACGGCCTCTTTCAGCGGCGGACTGACGGTGCCGTCGAGCGGGCCTTCGTAGACTTGCCGCGTGCGCAGCTGCTGCTGGAACCAGCCGATGAGGTCAGTGGGCCGCGAGGCCAGCGTGTCGTACCAGTCCTGCACCTCGGCGATCACCGCCGCATCAGTCGGCGCCGCGCCGAAGCAGCTCCAGTACGGCACTTTCGCGAGGCGGCCGAAGAGCTCGATCGCCGACACGTCGGCCAGCGCCCGCAGCGCCGCCGCAGAGGCTTCGCGCCCGCCACCCGGCACGCTGAGCTGCGTGCCGAACTTGCGCAGCTCGGCGCCGTCGGGCGTCAGGCTGACGGTGTTGCGGGATGCGGTGCCGGGCACCACGCTGGCATCGTTGAAGGACACCAGGCTCAGGTCGAGCCCGAGCGACTCGGCTGCGCCGCCCGGACCGGCCGACGGCTGGCGGCGCAAGGCACTGCGCAGCGTGTACTGCGGCAGCGCCGCGATCGGCTTGCGCGCCGAGGCATCGGCGGCGGCACGGGGCCTGTCATCGTCGGCCGCCAGCAGGCGGATGGCACGGCTGCGCTGGGTGATGCCGGACACCGCGGCGATGAGCAGGTCGCCGCTGCCGGCCTCGCTGCGCCGCGCACGGTCGTCGAGATCCTCGACCCTGACGCTGAGATCGCGCGTGCCGTAGTCGACCAGCAGGTTGTCCATGCAGCGCCGCAGCGCCGCGAAGTCACGGATCGTGCGTTCCGCGGCAAGCGACGGTGCCGGAGCGGCCTCGCCCGGGCGCGCCTCGGCACGCTGTCTGCCACCCTGTTGACCATTCGGCGGCCCAGGCACGGGCGCCGCGCAACCCACCAGCGCCGCCGTCAACACCAGGGCGGCGGGCGACCACCGGCCACGGGCTGGGGCTGTCCCTTGGAAGCAAGCAAGCGTCATGGCGAGGCGATCTCCAGCAGCAGGCCCGCTGCACGGCGAGGCCGCCGCGCATGAACCGTGCCCTGTGTTGCAACCGGGCTGCCGAAGGTTCAAATGCGCGTGGTCGCTGATGCCGCGTCAGGGCAGGCCGAAGGACAGGGCCACGAAGCGGGCTAGCGCTTGCCGGTGGCTGGGCTAGCAGGCCAACGGATCGGCCAGTGCCTGCCGTTCAGCGGGTCGTGCCCTTCGGCAGCACATCGCCCTCGACCGCGAAGTCGAAGACCGATTGCTGATGCGATCCGGCGCCTATCGTCGTCTCGCGCCGCAACACCTGTCCGCGGTACGAAGCCTGCACGGTGTACTTGCCGGGCGGCAGCGCGATCATCAGGCGCGGACCCTGCAGGTGCCGCTCGAGCACGACGGCGCCGCGGGCATCGCTGATGCGCAGATCCACGTCGGCCAGGTAGGCCCCGCTGCCGCGCACTGCGGTGACCACCCCCAGGGAGTAACTGCCCCGCTTGGCATCGAGCGCGGCGTTGTCGTCGCTGCCGATGCCGCCTTCGAGATAGACATAGCCTTGCGGGCTGCTGCCCTGGGTGGCCGCCTGCGCGGCGGCGCCTGTCGCCAGCACACCGACGATGATGGCCGGCCCTAGCCAGTGGGGAGTGGTTCGAGACATGCTGGCTCCTCGCGGCGACGCGCCGCGAGCACATCCAGGGCAATCGGGACGCCTGACCGTCCGCGGGTATTCCGTGATGCCTTGATCGGCGTCTGTGGGGCCGCAATGCCCGCGCACCAAGTGTTGACTTGCTTGGTTCTTGGTCCCCGTTTCGATACAAGGGAGATTCGCGGTTTCGGCGTGCGAGAGCGCGCCGTGGCGCGCCTTTTGGGCGATAGGAATCGCCGGGCAGAACGCGGCTCGTGACCTTAGCAACCCTTTTTCACAACTGGACGACATATGGCCAACGCGAACACTTCGAAAATCCGCGCCCTCAGCGGCGGGGCGGTGCAGCCGGAACCTTCGACGACTTCGGTGGTACGCGCCATCGATGTCGGTTTCGGTCTCGTCAAGGCCAGCGTGCGTGCCGGGGCGGGCATCGCGTTCATCAACTTCCCGTCGATGGCGATCCCGTCGGACGCCAGCGCCGTGCGCTCGCTGGGCACGCGCCGCCGCGACACCTTCGACGTGCCGGTGAACGGCGCGAACTACGAGGTCGGGCGCGATGTCGGCCTGGCCCAGGCCGGCGGCAGCTTCGGCCGCGACGTGACCGACGAGTTCTACCGGGGCGCGATCTACGAGGCCCTGACCAAGGGCGCCTTGCGCTACATGGCCGAGGCCGGGGATTCGGTGGTCGACGTGCTCGTGCTGGGCCTGCCCGTCAATCAGTACAACGATGCCAAGCGGCGCGACTACCTGCGCTCGCGCTATGAAGGCGAGGTCGACATCGGCGACGAGCGCAAGATCAACGTGCGCCGCGTCATCGTGCAGGCCCAGCCGATGGGCGGCTACGCCGCGCTCGGCGAGCACCTGGAGGAGCTCAACCGCGTGATCATCGGCACCGGCGGCGCGCTGCCGCCGCTGCCGAGCGCGGACGGGCTGGACGAGTTGTCGGTGCTGATGATCGACCCGGGCGAGCACACGCTCGACTGGCTGCTGATCCAGCAGGGCACCATCAATCCGCGCGCCAGCGGCGCCGCTTCCGACGCGGGCCGGCACCGGGTGGTGCGCTCGGTCCAGGAGTCGCTGGCCGCGCACATCGGCCGGCCGCTGGGGCCGGCGGTGATGCCGCGCATCAACGAGGCCCTGCGGCAGCGCACGCCGGTGAAGCTGGCCGGCGTGGCGCACGCGCTGGAGCGTTTCGAGCCGGAGATCATGAGCGTCATCGAGGACTCGATCAACCGCATGGTCGACGGTCTGCGCGATGCGCACGAGATCGTCGACCTGATCGTGCTGGTGGGGGGCCACCCCGAGCGTTACCGCGACGTGCTGGCGCGGCGCTTCCCGGCGATCCCGGTGTTCATCATGCCGGAGCCGATGTCCGCCAACGTGCGCGGATTCCAGCTCATCGGCGAAGCGCTGGCCGAAGGCTAAAAACCGTGCGCGCAGGCCCCAGGTCGATGGCCGCGCGGCGGGCCGGCTGTCATCGCTGATCGCTGAAGCGAGGCATCGTGGCCGTCATCGCGCTCGCCTTCGAGATCGACAGCGAGGTCTACCCGGAGCTGCATGCCGCGTTGTCGGCGATGGCCAGCGACGGATCGCGCGGCGAGCGCCTGCGCCAGCTCGCCGCCACGGGCCTGGTGTGGGAGGCGATCCGGATCCGCGGGCTGCCGGCAGCGCCGACGGCAGCGCGACCCGAACACGTGCCAGCGACGCCTGAGGGCACGGCTGAGGTCCCGGCTGAAATCCCGGCCGAAGCCGCGGTCGAAGCACGCTCCGGCGCCGACGTCGCTGTCCAGGCGGCCGGCGTGGCCCCGGTCCGCCGCGGCGCCGTGCCGGTGGCGCCCCCGTTGGACTTCATCGACCTGGCGCTCGATGCGCCGCCCGAGGGCGAGCGGCCTTCCAGGCAGCCGCCGGTCCTGTTCGATGTGGTCGAACCGGATCGCGTCCGCACGCCGTGGACATCGGCCGGTCCGCTGATGGCGCCGGCCGATGCGGCAGACCCGCCGCCGCCGCCCGAACCGGTGGAACGGCCGGAGCCGCCGGCCAGCCGGTCCCGGCTGCTGCGCATGAAGGACAGGGGGCTGTTCCGCAACGGCTGAGGCTCAGCCCCCGCTGAGCGCCATCACCAGGGCCACGAAATCGTCCGGCTGCAGGCCATGCCGCAGATCGCGCACGCCGAGGCCATTGACGAAGATGCGCATATTCGGCCGCAGCTGGTTCTGCTCGTCGACCACGCGGAAACGCAGCCCGGGGTAGCGGCGCTCGAGGTCCGCGAACAGCGCGTCCAGCGTGTCGCCCACGGCCTCGACATGCGATTCACGCGTGTACGAGCGCAGCGCCCCGGGGATCAGCACCTTCATCTGGCCGTCTCCGATACCCGACGACGGCTCACTGGTGCACCCTTGGGCCTGCGGCCCTGTCCCGCCAAGTGGGAATGAGCCCCAGGTCCATCGAGTGGCCCCTTCCGGGGCCGTGGCGGCCGGGCGGGGCTCATGCCAGCGCCGCGACTTCCACCGCGTAGATCTCCGGCAGGTGGCGGGCGATGTTCGTCCAGCGCGCGCCTTCGTCGTGCCCGATCCACAGCTCGCCGCTGGTGGTGCCCAGGTACAGCGCCGGCGTTGCCTGCGCGTCTGCCGTCATCGCCTGGCGCTTCACGGTCCACCAGGCCTGGCCCTCGGGCAGGCCCTCGTCCAGCCGCTGCCAGGTGCGGCCGGCATTGCGCGTGACGTAGGCGGCAGGCCGCCCCTCCGGGCTGGTGCGCGGCCAGACGCTCGTGCCGTCCATCGGGAAGACCCAGGCGGTGTCGGCGTCGCGCGGGTGCACGACCATCGGGAAGCCGATGTCGCCCACGCGCTTGGGCATCTTGCGGCCGATGCGCTGCCAGGTGTCCGTGGACGGGTCGCCGGAGGGTGCGCCCGAGCGGTCGAGCCGGTAGATGCCGCAGTGGTTCTGCTGGTACAGCCGATCGGGTTGGCTCGGGCACAGCCGCACGCAATGCGGATCGTGGAAGGTGACGGTGGCCGCATCGAAGCCCTCGACCACCTCCAGGCCCTTGATCAGCGTCGCCCAGCTGCGGCCGGCGTCGCGCGATTCGTGCACGCCGCCGCCCGACATCGCGAAGACCAAGTGCGACGGGTCCCGCGGATCGACGATGATGGAATGCAGCTTCGGCCCGTCGGGCGTGCCGTCCTGCACCGATCCCATCCACTCGCGGAACTGCGCATCGTCGTTCACCGCCGGCAGCGGCGCCCAGCTGACGCCGCCGTCCTCCGAGCGGAACAGGCCCTGCGGCGAGGTGCCGGCATACCAGCTGTCGCGCTCGCTGGCATGCCCCGGGGTCAGCCAGAAGCTGTGGTCGACCGAGCGGCCGGGCAGGGTGCCCTCGGGCTTGGCAAAGGCCGGCGGCTTGGCCGCCTCCTTCCAGCTGCGGCCGAAGTTGGTGGAGCGGAAGATCGTCGGGCCGAGGTGGCCGGTCTTGGCCGCGGCCAGCAGCGTGCGGCCGTCGCGCGGGTCCAGTTGCACGTGGCTGATGGTGTGGCCCAGGAAATGCGGACCGTCGGCCGTCCAGGCCTTGCGCCGGGCGTCGCCGTGGAACAGCCAGGCGCCCTTGCGCGTGGCCACCAGGATCACCAGGCGCGTCGCCGATGCGGCTGAGCCGCGCGCTGCGGTTTTTCTGGCGGGCGAGGCGGGGGCGGATGTTCGGCTCATGGCGGATTCCTCGGCAAGGGCTGACGGATCGGACTACCTCCACGACGATCGAGCGGGCACGATCTCGACAGCCGGCGCGCAGAATTGTCGACCCGCGCCGATCGGGTCGGCGCAAACTTGAGCACGCGTGGTGAGCACGCGTCCGACCTCGTGCGGTGTCAGCCGCTGGATGCGTCGACGTGGCAGGTGCTGCGCTTCATGCCATCGCGCAGCGCGGCCGGGCGCTTGATGGCGCCGCTGCGCTCGTCGAACTCCGCCACCATCAGGTCGAGCGCGCCGCGTCGCTCGTGTTCTTCCACCGGCAGCCACGGCGCGCCGAGCGCGGCCCAGTGCGCGTCGGTGAGCAGCAGTTCGCCCGTCAGAAAGGCCTGGCGGCGATGGTCGCCGGCTTCGAACGAGCTCGCCACCGCCTGCCCGGCGTCATCCGGCCGACACAGGCCGTGCGCCATCGCCGGGTCGAAGACCAGCAGGTCGCCGGGCGCCAACGCGAGGCGCACGCCGGCATGCGGCATCACGAATTCCACATCGGCGACATCGAGGGCAAGATTCCAGAACAGGCAGCACGACCAATGCCGGCCGACGTCGTTGTGAAAGCCCGCGCCGCAGCAGCCGAGGTGGTCGATGCGTGTGGCGACGCTGCTGCGGTAGCTGGCGAACTCGTCCCCGAGCACGCCCGTCAGCTGCAAGGCGCCGGCGATCTGGCCGGCCAGGTCGCGCACGCGGGGCGCGGCCGCGGCCAGGTCGTCCAGCGTCGTGGCGGCATAGTCGATGTCCGAAAACGCCTCGATCGTCATCTGCGCATAAGCTTCGGCCGCGATGCTGGCGAGCGAGCCGGCATCGAGAAAACCCGTGCGCACAAGGTGCACGCGGCCGTAAGGCGCGCGGGCGTCCGAGGCATGCCGGGCCTCGTCGCTGCGAACCGCGAAGGCATGGAAGGGCTTGGGCACCGCATGCACATCGGCGGCGATGATGCGGTGGGCGGGGTTCGAGCGCATCGCGCCATTGTCGCGACGCACAGCGGATCCGGGCGAGGCTGGCGACGGGCCGGCCAGCTCCGGCCAGCCTTCAGGCGCTCAGAACTTGAAGTTGCCCCGCAGGCCCACGATGCGCGGTTCGGACAAGAAAACACCATGCTGTCCGCCCGAGAACTGGTAGCTGGTGGCGACGTTGCGGTCCTCGATGTTGCGCACATAGAGCTGCAGGTCCCAGCGGTCGTCGGCACTGGCGTAGGTCAGGTGCGCGTCGGTCCGGGTGTAGGCGGCCTGCTCGAACTGCAGGTTGGCGGCCGGGTTGCTGAGCACGTACTTGGCCGAATGCCGGGTGCCGATGTAGGTGGTTAGCGCGGCGCCGTTGGCCAGCGCGAACTGGTGGCTCCAACCCAGGTTGAGCATCGACGCAGGCGCCTTGTCCAGCTTGCGGCCGGACCAGTCGAAGCCGCCCGAGGTGGTGAACTGCGTGTACTTGGCGTTGGTCAGACCGAGGCCGAAGTTGATGCGGTCCACCGGCGTCAGCAGGTAGCGGCCTTCCAGCTCCAGGCCCGAGGAGCGGGCCTTGCCGGCGTTGGTGGTCAGCGTGCAGGTGCCGGTGCCGCTGGCACAGGTGGTCAGCGAGCTGACCTGCAGGTTGGTGTACGCGTAGCGGTAGGCCGAGACGTTGAGCTGCAGCGTGTTCTTCAGCAAGCGCGTCTTCAGGCCGAACTCCAGTGCGGCCAGCGTTTCCGGGTTGTAGACGATGGCCGTGGGGTTGGCCACGGCCGGCAGGTTGCCGTCGTTGAAGCCGCCGGCCTTGAAGCCGGTGGAATAGGTCGCGAACACCATCGTGTTGGCGTCGAGGTCGTGGTCCACGCCCAGCCGGTAGGTGAGCTTGTTCCACTCGGTGGTCGGCACGTTGTTGATCGACGCCGTCGGGCACGGGGGCAGGCTGGCGGCATCCGGCGGCGCGCTCAGCGGGTCGTTATTGTTGGTCAGCTGGGTCAGCCCGGCGGCATTCAGCATGGCGAACGAATAGCTGCAACCCTGGCGCGACTTGGCGTCCTGCGTCTGGCGCAAGCCGCCTGTGAGTCGCAGCGACGGTGCTAACGCGTAAGTGGCTTGGCCGAAGATCGCCTTCGAATCGGTCTTCATCGGGTCCTGGTAGAACATCACCGACGGGCCGAAGGCCTGCAGCACGATGGGCGAGCCCTCTTCGCGGAATGCATACACGCCGGCCACCCACTGCAGCGGGCCGGCATCGGCGGAAGCCAGGCGCAACTCGGCGCTGTCCTGCGAAAAGCTGGCGTGGTTGTAGGCACCGGCTGCGGCGCCGGCGACCGAGTACAGCAGGTCGCGTTCCTGCGTGCGGTGCCCGGCCAGCGCGGTCAGTTCTGCGAAGGCGAACTTGTGGCGCAGCTCGGCGCTGAAGCCGCCGGCATCGATGTCGTTGCGGCCTTCGTATTTGCTGGTGGCGACATAGCGACCGGCCGCGCCGCGCGGGTTGGCCTGCACCACCGCATACGACACCGCGCCGGGGCCGACGCCGCGGTCACGCGACATGTCGGCCGACACCGCGAGCGTCGTGTCGGCGCCGAGCGTCAGGCGGCCCTGCAGGCGGCCCGACACGTTGTCCTGATCGCTCTTGTCCTGCGTGAAGTTGTTCTGCGGGGCATGCGCGGTGTCGACGTAGCCGTCCCGTTTGACGGTGGAGAGCACGCCGCGCAGCGCGAAGGATTCGCTCACTGGCACGTTGAGCATCACGTCGCCCTGGCGTCCCGAATAGCTGCTGAGGCCCAGGCTGGCCGAGCCCTCGAAGCGCTTGCCCGGCTTGCGCGTGATGATGTTGATGGCGCCGGCCGTGGAGTTGCGGCCGTACAGCGTGCCCTGCGGTCCCCGCAGCAACTCGACCCGTTCCAGGTCGTACAAGGCCGCGCCGGCCATCTGCGGACGGCCGAAGAAGATGCCGTCCACGCTGACACCCACCACCGGGTCGCC
>NZ_DATILJ010000111.1:0-22794 GCF_035476535.1 Aquabacterium sp. | reverse complement strand
TGTTGCTCAGCGCCGCCAGCTGGGCGCTGACGTAGGAGCTCAGCCCGTTCAGCGAGGACATCGTGGCGTCCAGCGCCTGGTACTGCTTGCGCAAGCGTTCCTCGGTCTGGTCCAGGCGCAGCTGCATGGTGTCCTGGTTCTTGGTGTTGCGCGTCAGCATGCTCTGCAGGCTGCTGCTCTTGGTCTCGAAGGTGCCGCCGCTGCCCAAGGCGGCATCGGCCAGCGCCTTGTAGCGCCGCACGAAACCCGTGCTGGCGTTGTCCGCGCCGATGGTGTTGAACAGCTTGTTCAGCTCCGGCAGGTTGTTCAGCGCACTGCCGAGCTTGGTGTCGTCGACCTTCAGCGTGCCGTCGGACTGCATCGAAATGCCCACGTCGGACAGCCGCGTCCAGGTGCTGGACGCGCTGCTGCTGACGTTGAGCACGCCGCGCAGCTGGTTCAGCAGCGATACGGCGGACGAGTCGCCCTGCAGCGCACCGGCGGTCTTGCTGGTGCTGTCATAGGCCGTCTGGCTGCGCAGCTGCGCGGCCAGTTCGTTGAAGGCGGTGACGAAATCGCTGATCTTGGTCTTCACGCCGGCGGTGTCGGCGGCCACGGTCACGTCCACCGGGGTGGCGCTTTCCTTCATCAGCGTGATGGTCAGGCCGTCGACCACGTCGCTCAGCGTGTTGCTGGCCGAGGTGATGGCGATGCCGTTGATCTCCGCCTGCGCATTCGCGGCGGTCTGCACCTGCGTCATCTGCGATGCGCCGCCGGCCAGGTCGAAGGCCAGCGAGGACAGGCCGGTCGCATCGTTGCCGTCGTCGAAGGTTTCGCTGGCGGTGATGCGGAAGGCGTTTTCGGCGCCGCTGTCCTTCGATCGGATCGACAGCCGCGAACCCGACGCGTCGTTGACGATGCTGGCCACCACGCCGGCGCCAGCGGCATTGATCTTGTCGCGGATGCTGGCCAGGCTGGTGTCGCCCTCGCCGATGTCGATCGAGAACGGCGCACTGCCGCTCTTGGCGGTGAAGGTGTCGGTGGGCGTGCCGCTCCAGGCGCCCAGCTCGATGGTCAGCATGCCAGCATTCAAGTTGGTGGTGCCGGACGGCAGCGCGGTGCTGGTGACGGTCTGGCTGGACGCGAGCTTCTGCACCGTCACCGCGTAGTTGCCGGCCACGCTGCCGGTGCCGGTGCTGACCTTCAGCGCCGTTGCGTCGGACGGCGTGGCGGTGGTGGCGTTCCACAGCGACAGCGAGGTGAGGGCGTTGCTCTTGTCCTGCAGTGTGGCGAAGTAGCTCTTCAGCTTGCCGTAGGTCGAAATCTTCGTGCTCAGGCTGGTGGCCGCGGTCTTCAGCGCGTCCAGCGGCTTGGACTCCACCGCCATCAGCGAGGTGATGATCGAGCTGACGTCCAGGCCGCTGCCCAGGCCGGCCGAGCTGATGCTGCCGGTGGTGGTGCTGGTGATCGAGGTCATGGTGGTGCGGGCTCCTTCGCCTACGGTTTATCGGCCGGGCTTCAGCCGGCTTGAGGGAAGACAGCCAAAAAAAAAGGCCAGCCCGGGTGGACTGGCCTGCAGCTGTCGGCGTCCCCACGCCTGCACCCACACTCACCCTTGCAGCAACTTCAACACCTGCTGCGGCAGCGCATTGGCCTGCGCCACCATCGCGTTGCCGGCCTGCTGCAGGATCTGCGCGCGGCTCAGGTTCGCGGTTTCCGCGGCGAAGTCGGCATCCATGATGCGGCCGCGCGCGGCCGACTGGTTCTCCGAAGACACCTGCAGCACGCTGATGATGGCTTCGAAGCGGTTCTGCGCGGCGCCGTAGGTGGCGCGCTCGCTGTTCATGGTGTTCATCATCGTGTCCAGCGCGGTGATCGCCGCCGTGGCCTGCGCGGCGTCGGTCACGTTGCCGCCGGTCACCGCCAGCACGTCGGCATTGGCCGACAGGTCGGTGGTGGTCACGGTGACGGTCTGGCCGGCATCGGGGCCGACCTGGAAGTCCTGCGCACCGGCGCCGCCGGCCAGGATGGCCAGGCCGTTGAAGGTGGTGGCGCCGATGGTGCGGGTGATTTCCTGCGCCAGCTGCTGGTACTCGGCGTCGAGGTTCAGCCGGTCGGTGTTGGTATTGGTACCGTTGGCCGACTGCACGGCCAGCTCGCGCATGCGCTGGCCCACGTCGGTCAGCTTGCCGATCGCGCCTTCAGCCGTCTGCGACAGGCTGATCGCGTCGTTGGCGTTGCGCACCGCCACGTTCATGCCGCGCACCTGAGCATGCATGCGCTCGGCAATCGCCAGGCCGGCGGCGTCGTCCTTCGCGCTGTTGACGCGCAGGCCGGAGGACAGGCGCTGCATCGAGGTTGCCAACGACCCTTGCGAGGTCGACATGTTGCGCTGCGCGTTGAGCGAGGCGATGTTCGTGTTGATCGTCTGGGCCATGGTGGTACTCCACAAGAATTCGATGACTCCCGAACGACCTGTCGACCCTCATCGGGCTCGGCACTCCATCCGGACCCGCCATCGAATGTGATGACGTTCAAATGGATTGTCGGCATCTCCCCACGCCCCGATGCCCCGAAATGCGGCTGGAATCCTGCCCAGTTTCCGGCTGGAATGAAAAAGACGCCACCTCTTGCGAAGTGGCGTCTGCTGCCGGCCTGCGCCGGCGAGAGCGGTGCTGCGAATCAGTGGCGTGGATCGACCACGCGCCTTATCAGCGCAGCAGGGCCAGCACTTGCTGCGGCAGCTGGTTGGCCTGCGCCACCATCGCATTGCCGGCCTGCTGCAGGATCTGCGCGCGGCTCAGGTTGGCGGTTTCCGAGGCGAAGTCGGCATCCATGATCCGGCCGCGGGCAGCGGTCTGGTTCTCGGCCGACACCTGCAGCACGCTGACGATCGCGTCGAAGCGGTTTTGCGCGGCACCGTAGGTGGCGCGTTCCGTGTTCAGCGTGTTGATCAGCGTGTCGAGGTTGGTGATGGCCGTGGCGGCGTTGCCGGTCAGGATGTCGCCACCGGTCACCGCCGTCACGTCGGCGTTGGCCGACAGGTCGGTGGTGGTGATGGTGACGGTCTGGCCCGAGTTGGCGCCGACCTGGAAGTCCTGCGCACCGGCGTTGCCGGCCAGGATGTTCAGGCCGTTGAACGACGTGGCACCGATGGTCCGCGTGATTTCAGCGCCGAGCTGCTGGTATTCGGCGTTGAGGTTGGTGCGGTCGGCGTCGGTGTTCGTGCCGTTGGCCGATTGCACCGCCAGCTCACGCATGCGCTGCGCCATGTCGGACAGCTTGCCGATCGCGCCTTCAGCGGTTTGTGCCAGGCTGATCGCGTCGTTGGCATTGCGCACCGCCACATTCATGCCGCGCACCTGAGCATTCATGCGGTCGGCGATCGCAAGGCCGGCGGCGTCATCCTTGGCGCTGTTGACGCGCAGGCCGGAAGACAGGCGCTGCATCGAAGTGGACAGCGAGCTTTGCGAGGCGCTGGTGTTGCGCTGCGCATTCAATGACACCACGTTGGTGTTGATGGTCATGGGCATGATGAACTCCTAAGGGTTTCCAGATATCCCGGCAATAGCGCCGACGTTACTCAGGTTACGCACCGGTACCGCGAGTGCGTTTCCGTTGCCGGCCCAGCTGGGTTCATCACCTCGCCGGACCCGCCCGCGCTAGTCGCCGGAGGACATCGGTGCATCACTGCTGAACCGCTATCCCTCGGCCGGCTAACCGGACCGCGGAGGTCTTTCGACGCCCCGTTGGGATGGGTATCGGCCCGCCGATCACACAACTTGAGGGTGTTTCGCCGGGCTTTTGTCGGGTGATGTCAATCAGTTTTCCATGCGAATGCGTGACATTCGGCACGGCACTAGCCATCAATTCGAGCGGATTTATGCCGTCTTGGGGACGGCGGCCTGTCGACTCAGGCGGTGGTCCGCGCTGGGCGCAGGGACACCAGCGCCTCGATGCGTTTGAGCAGTTCGCGGTCGTTCCACGGCTTCTTGAAGATGCCGTACAGGCCCTGGCAGTCGTGCACCCGGGCCTGCAGCTCGTCGTGGCCGGTGATGGCGACGATCGGCAGGTCTTCGGTGTCCAGCTTGCCCTGCACCGCGGCGATCAACTCGATGCCGTTCATGTTCGGCATCTCCAAATCGGTCACCATCACAGCGAAGCGGCCGTGGCCCAACTGCTCCAGCGCTTGGACCCCGTCGTTGGCCAGCACCACCGCGTAGCCGGCGGTCTCGAACAGCTTGCGCAGCTTGGCGCGGGCCACCGCCGAATCGTCCACCACCAGGATGGCCGCTGGCCCGTCGTGCCGGGGGGCTGCGGGCGCGGCCGGCGGGGCAGGGTCGGCCGCCGCGGCATCGTCCCGCCGTGCCGCCAGCAGCAGCAGGATCGCGATCGGGATCGCGATGACAAACGGGATCAGGTAGACGTTGAGCGTGTCGGGGTCGAACATCGGTCGGCGCCGGGCAAAAGGTGTGTGAGATTGTGCCTGCCGGCTGCCGCAAATCGATCCTCGCAACTGTCCCCGACTTCACTGCCTTGCTGGGGCTTGTAGGAATTTGCCTGACACGCCCCACCGAAGAACCGGGACTCCAGATCACGAATTGGCCTGATGTTCCGGTCCAGTTCCGAAGCCTACAGTTCGTTTCACACCAAGCGCAGTTGTTTCCCCCCACCGAACGCACCCGGAGCCACCTCATGAACACCGAACAGATCCTCGCCGAAATCCGTGAAGCCAACCTGTCCTACCTGATGCTGGCCCAGAGCCTGATCCGCGCCGACCGCGAACAAGCGCTGTTCCGCCTGGGCGTCAGCGAAGAGACCGCGGCACTGATCGTCATGCTGACCCCGTCGCAGATGATGAAGATCGCCTCCGGCAACACGCTGCTGTGCCGCATGCGCTGCGACGACGACCTGGTCTGGAGCCTGCTGACCAGCCACGGCAAGTCCTCGGCCAACGACAGCGTGTCCCGCCTGCACGCTTCCATCCTCCTCGCGGGCCGTCACCAAGAAGCCGCTTGAGCTTCAGACACCTGCCAGACACCCGCACCACCCCAGCACATCCAGGAGAGAGACCATGACGCGCACCAAGAGCATCCTGACCGAAGCCAAGCAGATTGACACGGCTGTCGAGCTGATCCGCCTGGGCGCCCGCCTGCAAGTGCTGGAGAGCGAAACCGACCTGAGCTACGAGCGCCTGCTGCGTCTGTACAAGGAAGTGGCCGGCAAGAGCCCGAGCAAGGGCCAGTTGCCCTTCTCGACCGATTGGTTCATGACCTGGCAGCCGAACATCCATGCCAGCCTGTTCCTCAACATCCACGAATACCTCAACAAGGTGGCCGAGCTCGACGAGATCGACACCGTGATCAAGGCTTACAAGCTGTACCTCGAGCAGGTGGGGGCCCAAGAGCTCGAGCCGCAGCTGTCGATCACGCGCGCCTGGCGCCTGGTGAAGTTCGTCGACAACGGCATGCTCTCGATGACCAAGTGCAGCAAGTGCGGCGGCCACTACGTGACCCATCCGCACGAGATCGCCCGCCACTACGTGTGCGGCCTGTGCAACCCGCCGGCGCGTGCCGGCAAGGGCCGCAACACCGGCGCCATCCGCCTGGGCGGCGGGCTCGGCCTGGCCGAGCTGGCCGCCAGCTGCGCCACCGAAGAAGCCGCTCATTGACACCGCCGGATCTTCGAGACCGACGAAGCTGGCAATTGTTCACGTCGTACCGATCTGCGGGCCTTGACCGGAGCCCGCCGATGACCGACAAAGACCTGACTGCAATGTTTTCTTGTTTGCTTGTCTCCTCCTAGGACATCCCCTGTCCTTTTCCGGGCGGCTTCCTTCATCGGAATCCGCCCTTTTTCTTGCCGTTCTTGCAGGGGCACTCAAGCTTTGCCCGGCAACGACCGATAAAAACGACAGAAACACCCCTGCCAGGTGTGTGATGGTCCTCCCCGTGAACCTCGTCCCGTTTTCCAAACAGTACCTGCGGCTGAACGAAGCACTGCCTTTCGGGCTGCGCGACGCCGGCGGCCGCCTGCTGCTGGCCGCCGGCTCCCGGGTGGACCGCAGCGACATGCTGCAGGAGCTGCAAGCGGCCGAGCTCTATGCCGAAGAGAACGAATCGAGCGACTGGCGCCGGCGGCTCGGCGGGGCCATGGATGCGATGCTGCTGCGCAATGCGCCGCTGGGTCGCATTGCCGATGCCCGGCCGGACATGCCCACGCGTGAAGAGAGCAGCTCGGTCCGGCAGTTCACGCTGCGCTTCGGCGAACAATGGGACGAACTGTGCTCGGCGCTGGACGCGCTGCTGCGCGACCCCACGGCCGAACGCAGCTGGCACCAGCGCATGGAAGCTTTGTGCGAGCGGGTGCGGGCTCTCAGCGAGCGGCGCCTGGACGACTCCCTCTATCACCTGATCTACACGGCCGGCCACAGCACCGAGCTCTACAGCAGCCACCACGGCCTGCTGTGCCTGCTGGTGGCGCGGGAAGCGGCGCGCCTGCTGGAATTCGATGCCACGCTGATCGCCAGCATCGAGCGCGCCGCACTGACGATGAACCTGTCGATCCGCCGGCTGCAGGACATGCTGGCCGCCCACGCGCCGACGATCACCGCGGCGATGCGCGCCGAACTGGACAAGCATCCGGAAAAGTCGGCCCAGATGCTGGCCAACATCGGCGTCACCGACCTGGCCTGGTTGGAAATCGTCAAGCTGCACCATGACGACAGCCGCAAGGCCCTGCCGCTGGCTGCGCTGTCCGCGCCGCAACAGGCGGCCCGGCTGCTGCGGCGGGTGGACATCTTCACGGCAAAACTGAGCCGGCGCGCCACGCGGGTGCCGGCCACGCCGGTGCAGGCCGCGCGTGAAGCCTGCATGGGAGCCGATGGCGTGCCGGACGAAATCGGCGGTGCCTTGTTGAAGGCGGTGGGTCTTTATCCGCCCGGCAGCTTTGTTGCGCTGGCCAACGGCGAAACCGGCATCGTCATCGGCCGCGGCCGCCGCGCCAACCTGCCGGTGGTGGCGGCCTTGGTGGCGGGTTCCGGCGCCCCGCTGGGCACCCCGGCCCTGCGCGACACGCTGGACAAGCGCTTCGCGGTGAAGTCCGCGGTCAGCGTCACGGCGGTGAAGGTGATTCCGCCACACGACCGGCTGATGATGATGCGCTGACGCGCTGCGAGCCCTGGCTCGCCGCCTTTCATGCCGGTGGAATCGGGCGCTTTTCGAACGATAGCGCCGGGCCCGTCGCCCCGACACTGGGGTGTATGAACGCACTGTCCAAGCCACGCCTGCCGTGGCCCTTGCCAGCCTTGCTGGCCTGGGTCTCGGCCTGGGTCGTGTTCCTGCTGCTGCGCTCCGACCCATCGACCGAACTGCTGGCGCTGCCGGCGGCCGTGCTGGCCGGTGCGGCCTGGGCCTGGCCGGCGCAAAGCCGCTGGCGCCGGCTGTTCATCGCGCTGGGGTTTCCGCTGTCGGTGCTCGGCAGTGGCCTGGCAGCGGGCTTGCCGGCCTGGGCCTGGCTGGTGCCGCTGGCCTTGCTGGCGCTGGCCTACCCGCTGCGCGCCTGGCGCGATGCGCCGCTGTTCCCGACACCGCCCGATGCACTGACCGACCTGCCGCGCCATGTCGTCCTGCCCCAGGGGGCCTGCGTGCTCGACGCTGGCTGCGGCCTGGGACATGGCCTGCAGGCCTTGCGCCAGGCCTGGCCGGAGGTGCATGTCGAAGGCATCGAATGGAGCTGGCCGCTGCGTTTGGCCGCTGGCTGGCGCTGCCGCTTCGCCCGGGTTCGCCAGGGCGACATGTGGCGCCTGGACTGGTCCGGCTACGACTTGGTCTACCTGTTCCAGCGGCCCGAGAGCATGCAGCGTGCGCTGGCCAAGGCTGAATGCCAGATGCCCGCCGGCGGCTGGCTGGCCAGCCTGGCCTTCGAAGTGCCCGGCGCGCGGCCGCATGCGGTGCTGCAAGAAGGCAGCGACAAGCCACTCTGGTTGTACCGAATCGGCGAAAACAGAAGCCTTGCCTCAATGCCGGGCGCATCGGGTCGATAACGCCTTACAGAACACAAGGTGGCGCGTCTTTCATGAAGCGTCACCCCAACACACACCCTTCTCACCATGTTCGTCATCATCGGCTGGCTCCTTGCCCTGGGGTGCATCTTCGGGGTGTACATCGCACACGGCGGCAACATCGCCGTGATCCTGCATGCGTTGCCGTTCGAACTGATCACCATCTTCGGGGCCGCTGCCGGTGCATTCCTGGCCAACAACCAGATGAAAGTCATCAAGGCCACCCTGAGGGGCCTGGGCGCCTGCTTCAAGGGCGGAAAATTCAGCAAGGCGCGCTACATGGAACTGCTGGCGCTTTTGTTCGACATCCTGCAGAAGGCCCGCAAGGAGGGCCTGATGTCGATCGAGAAGGATGTGGAAGACCCGCACAACTCGCCGGTGTTCCAGAAGTACCCGACGGTGGGCAACGACCACCACGTCACCGAATTCATCACCGATTACCTGCGCATGATGGTCTCCGGCAACCTCAATGCCCACGAGATCGAAAGCCTGATGGACAGCGAGATCGACACCCACCATGCCGAAGAGCATGCCGCGGTGGCCGCCATCGCGCGCCTGGCCGGTGGCCTGCCGGCCTTCGGCATCGTGGCCGCCGTGCTCGGCGTGGTCAACACCATGGGCTCGGTGGGCCAGCCGCCGGCGGTGCTGGGCGGCATGATCGGCTCGGCGCTGGTCGGCACCTTCCTCGGCATCCTGCTGGCTTACGGCTTCGTCGAACCGCTGGGTGGCCTGCTCGAGCAGAAGGTCGAGGATGCCGGCAAGGAACTGCAGTGCATCAAGACCACGCTGCTGGCCAGCATGCAAGGCTATGCGCCGCAGGTGGCCATCGAATTCGGCCGCAAGGTGCTGTATTCGGGCGACCGCCCGACCTTCACGGAGCTGGAAAGCCACGTCAAAGGTCGAAAGTAAGCGTCACGAGATAACAGGTAAAAAACATGGCCGGCGACGCTAAGAAGCTCCAACCCATCATCATCAAGCGCGTCAAGAAGGGCGGCCACGCTGTCCATGGCGGCGCGTGGAAGATCGCCTACGCCGACTTCGTCACGGCGATGATGGCCTTCTTCCTGCTGATGTGGCTGCTGGGCTCCACCACCGAGGGCGACAAGAAGGGCATTGCCGACTACTTCGCGTCGCCGCTGAAGGTGGCGCTGCTGGGCGGCGGCTCCGGCTCAGGCGATTCTTCGCATGTGGTCAAGGGCGGCGGCGAGGATCTGTCGCGCTCCAACGGCCAGGTGCGCCGCGGCGACGTGGAGGCCACGCGCAGCACGATCAACCTGCATGTGCTGAAAGAACAGCAGCGCAAGGCCGAGCTCAGCAAGCTCGAAGAGCTGAAGGAAAAGGTCGAGAGCGAGTTGCGCAACAACGCCAAGTTGGCGCAGATGGCCGCACAGATCAAGCTGGACATGACACGCGACGGCCTGCGCATCCAGATCGTCGACGAGCTGAACCGGCCGATGTTCGATTCCGGCAGCGCAGTCGTCAAACCCTACATGCGCGAACTGCTGCGCGCCATCGGCGCGGTGCTCGGCGAAGTGCCCAACCGCATCACGCTCGAGGGCCACACCGATGGCCTGCCCTTCGGCGCCAATGATCGCGGCTACAGCAACTGGGAGCTGTCGTCCGACCGCGCCAATGCTTCGCGCCGCGAGCTGATGGCCGGCGGCCTGGATGAAGGCCGCGTGCTGCGGGTGCAGGGCCTGGCCTCCAGCTCGCTGTACACCGCCGACGACCCCTTCGATCCGCAGAACCGCCGCATCAGCATCATCGTGATGAACCGTGATGCCGAGGACCGCTTTTTCCGCCCGCAGCTGACCGCCGAGCCCGCGCCCCCGGCCGAGCCGTCGATCCGGCCCGAGCGTCCGATGGTGGTGTCAAGTCAGCCGATCGTCGGCCGATAAAGCCCCTACCAACGTTTTCAACCGCCCTTCGTCCAGCCCACTCCCTTCGAGGACTGTCATGAGCAATCCCTCCGACCTCAAGTTTCTGATCGTCGACGACTTCTCCACCATGCGCCGCATCGTGCGCGGTCTGCTCAAGGAAATGGGCTGCAACAACGCGGAGGAGGCCGAAGACGGCGCCGTCGCGCTGGGCATGCTCAAGGCCTCGCGCTACGACTTCGTGGTCAGCGACATCAACATGCCCAACATGAACGGCTTCGATCTGCTCAAGGCGATCAAGGCCGACGAATCGCTGAAGCACCTGCCGGTGCTGATGGTCACCGCCGAAGCGCGCAAGGAAGACATCGTGCTCGCTGCACAAAGCGGTGCCGCCGGCTACATCGTCAAGCCCTTCACCAAGGCCACCTTGGAAGAGAAGGTGCAGAAGATCATGCAAAAACTGGCGGCCACCGCCTGAGACTCAGGGAGCACACCATGAAGATGGAAGACTTGACGCTGTTGGTCCCCAATCAACCGATCATGGCCTCTCCGGAGGTGTTCCAGCAGATTGGCACCATCACCCGCCTGCTGCACGACACGATGCAGCAGCTCGGCGTGATGCCCAAGCTGCAGGTGGCCACCGAGGGCCTGCCCGATGCGCGCAGCCGCCTGAGCTACATCGCCACCAAGACGGCCGCGGCCGCCGAGAAGGTGCTGAACTCGGTGGACCAGGCCAAGGCCGAACACAGCCACATCGCCGCCGAAACCCGCAAGCTGGCCGACGCGCTGGTGGCTGACCCGGTCAAGGCCGTGGCCTCGGGCGCGGTGCTGAATTTCGTCAACGATGTCGAGGCGCGCACGGCAGTGATCGATGCGCACCTGACCGACATCATGATGGCCCAGGACTTCCATGACCTCACCGGCCAGGTGGTGGCCAAGGTCGTGACGCTGGCCAACGACCTGGAAGACAGCCTGGTCAAGCTGCTGGTGCAGGTGGTGCCGCCGGACCAGCGCGAGAAGGTCGACCCCAACATCCTGCAAGGCCCGGTGGTCAACCCCGCAGGCCGCACCGATGTGGTGGCCGACCAGGGCGAAGTGGACGACCTGCTGGCCAGCCTGGGCTTCTGATTCGAAGGACGTCGACGGGAGAAGGTTTGGCGGCCTGCGGGCCGCTTTTTTGTGGGCCATGCCCTTTCGACTGCAGGGCCCGGCGGCGGCTCCGACAATCCCGGCTTTCATTGCCGGACCTGCCGATGCAGATCGATTTCATTTCCGACGTGGCCTGCCCCTGGTGTGCGGTGGGCCTGCATTCCCTCGAGAAGGCGCTGGCCGAGGTGGGCAGCGAGCTGGACGTCACGCTGCGCTTCCAACCCTTCGAGCTGAACCCGACGATGGCGGCAGAAGGCGACGACACGGTGGCCTACCTGGGCCGCAAATACGGCATCAGCGCAGCGCAGATCCGTCAGAACCAGGCGGCGATCCGCGAACGTGGCGCGGCTGTGGGTTTCACGTTCGGTGAGCGCAACCGCGTGTGGAACACCTTCAATGCCCACCGCCTGCTGCACTGGGCCGGGCTCGAAGGCCGGCAGCGTGAGCTGAAGCTCGCGCTGCTGCAGGCCTACCACGGTGAAGGCCGCAATCCCGGCGATGCCGGGGTGCTGACCGACCTGGCCGGCCAGGTGGGGCTGGATGTGGCGCGGGCGCGCGAAATCCTGGCCAGCGACGAGTTCGCGGCCGAGGTGCGCGAGGCGGAGCGCCATTGGGCCGACGCCGGCATCCAGTCCGTGCCCGCTGTGGTGATCGATGGCCGGCACCTGATCCAGGGCGCGCAGCCGCCCGAGGTCTTTGCGCAGGCATTGCGACAAGTGGCCGCGCAGGGCTGAACGAAGCGCCGCGCGGCCTGATCGCCGTGTCACCGCCGGTGGGGGAGCGGCCCGCCAGCGCCCGATCAGGGCCGCGAATGCGGCTTTTTTGCGCCGTTCATGGCCGGTGCCGCGCTCCTACGATGGCTTGCCCTCGCTCCGCTTGCGCCAAGCCACGCCATGCCCACCCTGATCTCGCCGCCGACCCCGACCCCGAGTGCCACCAGCACGCTGTCGCTGACCGAGCTGATGGGCCAGGCCGGCGCACTGCAGCAGGCCGGCCAGCCCGAGGCCGCCGCCGCGCTGTACCAGCAGTGGCTGGCCGAAGCCGGCCCGGTGCCGCTGCGCCACGTGGCGCTGTTCAACTGCGGTACCTTGCTCAGCGCGCTGCAACGCGAGAACGAAGCCGAAGCCGCCTATGCCGAAGCGCTGCAGCTGCAGCCCGATTTCGTGCACGCGCTGCTGAACATGGGCCATGTGCTGGAACGCCGTGGCGCGACCGACGAAGCGCTGGCGCACTGGCGCCGCGTGGTCGACACCAACGCCGCGCTGGACCTGCGCGTGCATGCCCTCAACAACCAGGGCCGCCTGCTCGAAACCCTGCGCCGCTACCCCGAGGCCGAAGCCTGCCTGCGCGACAGCCTGCTGCTGCAGCCGCGCCAGACCGACGTGATCCAGCACTACGTGCACCTGCGCCAGAAGCAGTGCAAGTGGCCGGCGCACGAGCCGGTGGGCGAGGTGACGCCGAACATGCTGCTCACCGGCACCTCGCTGCTGGCGATGATGAGCGCCAGCGACGATCCCGCGCTGCAGCTGATGGCCGCGCAACGATTCTGTTATGAAAAGGTGCCCAAGCCGCCGGCCGTGGCGCTGCACAGCCTGATGCCGGCGCGCACGGGCCGCATCAAGATCGGCTACCTCTCTGGCGATCTGCACACCCATGCCGTCGGCCTGCTGGTGCCTGAACTGCTGGAGCTGCATGACCGCAGCAAGTTCGAGGTGTTCGGTTTCTGCTGGACGCCGGAGTCCCATACCCCGCAGCGCAGGCGCCTGCTGGCGGCACTGGACCACCATGTGCGCCTGGCCGGTGTCGATGACGACACGGCGGCCAAGCTGATCGCACAAGCCGGCATCGACGTGCTGGTCGACCTGCAAGGCCTGACCAGCGGCGCGCGCCCCGCCATCCTCGGCCACCGCGCCGCGCCGGTGCAGGTGAGCTACCTCGGCCTGCCTGGAACTTCCGCGTTGCCGGGGGTGGACTGGATCCTGGCCGACCGCTTCGTGATGCCGCCGGCGCTGCTGCCCTACTGCACCGAAAAACCGATCTACCTGCCGCATTGCTACCAGGTCAGCGACCGAAAGCGCGACGTTGCGGACAAACCGGTGCGTGCCACCTACGGCCTGCCCGAAGACGCCTTCGTCTTCTGCTCGTTCAACAACAACTTCAAGTTCACGCAGGACGTCTTCCAGGCCTGGATGCGCATCCTGCACGCGGTGCCCAACAGCGTGCTCTGGCTGCTGGCCGACAACGACACCGCGCGCGAGAACATGCTCGCCCAGGCCGATGCGGCTGGCGTCGGACGTGAGCGGCTGAACTTCGCGCCGCGGGTCTCGCCGGCCGAATACCTGGCGCGCTTCCAGCTGGCCGACCTGGTGCTCGACACCTTCCCGTACAACGCCGGCACCACCGCCAGCGACGCGCTGTGGATGGGCGTGCCCATCGTCACGCTGTCTGGCCGCAGCTACATCTCGCGCATGGCCGGCAGCCTGTTGACCGCAGTGGGCCTGCCCGACCTGGTGACCGAAACGCTGGCCGACTACGAAAAGCTCGCGATCACGCTCGGCCGCCAGCCGGCACGCGTGGCCTCCTACAAGCGCTACCTGGCCGAGCAGGGTCAGCGCTCGCCGCTGTTCGACCTGCCGCAGCTGGTGCGCGACATCGAAGCCGAATTCGAGCGCCTGGCGCTGGCGCAGCGCTGAGATCGCCACCAACATGACGGCAGAAGCCACCCGCCTGGACGCCGCTGTTGCAACAGCGGCGACACCCCAACCCGCCCCGGAACCGCCGCCCTGGAACCTCGACAACGACAGCCTGGCGCATGCGCTGGCCTGGTTGAGCAAGCACCATGGCCGCGAACGCTCGGTGGAGTCGCTGCTCGCCGGCCTGCCGGTCAGCGGCCCGCTGGAACCGGGCATGGCCTTGCGCGTGCTGCGCGAGGCCGGCTACAACGCCGGCCTGCTGCAGCGCCGGCTCGACGAGCTGCACTCCCTTCTGCTACCCGCGGTGCTGCTGCTGAAGAACGGCAGTGCCTGCCTGCTGACCGCGCGTGATGCCGCGGCTGGCCGCTGCGAGATCGTGCTGCCCGGCCGCGTGCAACTGCCCAGCAGCGTGGCCGAGGCCGACCTGCAGGCCAGCTATGCCGGCGTTGCCCTGGTCGCCACGCCGCAGGCCGAACGGGCGGCAAGCACAAATGCCACCGAAACACTCACCGACCCCGGCCGTCACTGGCTGTGGGGCACGGTGCGCCGCTTCGCGCCGTACTACCGCTCGGCGCTGTTGGCTGCGCTGCTGAGCAATGCGCTGATGATGGTCACCGGCATCATCACCTCGGTGGTCTACGACAAGGTGATCCCGAACCAGGCCATGGTCACGATGTGGGCGATGGCCGCTGCCGGCGGCCTGGCGCTGCTGTTCGACCTGGTGGCGCGCCAGCTGCGCGCCTACCTGATCGACATGGCCGGCCGCAAGACCGACCTGGTGATCGGTGCCACGCTGTTCCGCCAGAGCCTGGCCGTGCGCATGGAGAACCGGCCCGAATCCTCGGGCGCCTACGCCCATGTGCTGGGCCAGATCGAGATGGTGCGCGAGTTCTTCTCGTCGGCCACGATGTCGGCGATCTCGGACCTGCCCTTCATCTTCGCCTTCGTCGCGATGACCTTCGTGATCGGCGGCCCGCTGGGCTGGGTGCTGGTGATCGCGATTCCGCTGATCCTGGGCTTTGCGTTTGCGATCCAGGGCCTGCTGCGCCGGCTGCAGACCGCCAACATGCAGCAGACCGCCGACCTGCACGGCGTGCTGGTCGAGGCCGTCGACGGCATGGAAGACCTGAAGGCCGCCGGGGCACAGGGTCGCTTCGTGCAGCGCTACGAGTCGACCACCGCGCTGGCCGCCGAAACCGCGCTGCGTTCGCGCAGCGTGTCGAGCTGGACCATCAACCTCTCCGGCGTCTCGCAACAGGCCATCACGCTGGTGATGCTGCTGTGGGGCGTGCACCTGATCCAGGACAAGCTCATCACCGGCGGCATGCTGATCGGCGCGGTGATGTTCGCCGGCCGCGCGATTGCGCCGCTGACCAGCGTGGTGATGCTGGCCACCCGCTTCCAGGGCGCGATGGCGGCATTGCGCGCACTGAACAAGGTGATGGAGCAGCCGACGGAGCGTGAAGCCGGCCGCGCCTACCTGCCGCACCGCCAGTTCACTGGCCGCATCGGGCTGAACGAGGTGTCGTTTGCCTACCCGCCGTCGAACCCGCTGGCGGTGGACGAGCCCACGCCCGAGGTGCTGAAGGGCGTGACGCTGCGATTCGCGCCGGGTGAGCGCGTGGCAATCCTCGGCCGCATCGGCAGCGGCAAGTCCACCATCCTGCGCCTGCTGGCCGGGCTGTACCAGCCGACGGCCGGCCAGGCCGAAGCCGACAGCATCGACCTGCGCCAGTTCGACCCGGCAGACTACCGCGCGCGCGTCGGCTTCGTCGCGCAAGACCCTCGGCTTTTCAACGGAACCCTGAGAGACAACGTATTGCTGGAGCGACCGAGCGCCGACCCGGCTCGCCTGGCCGATGTCGCCCGCCTCACCGGCCTGCAGCGCCTGGTCAGCTCGCACCCGATGGGCTGGGAGCTGCCCGTCGGCCAGGCCGGTTGCCTGCTGTCCGGCGGCCAGCGCCAGCTGGTGGCGCTGGCGCGCTGCCTGGTCACGCAGCCGAAGATCCTGCTGATGGACGAGCCCACCAGCTCGATGGACGCGCAGTCCGAAGTCGCCTTCCTGCGCCAGCTGCATGAAGCCAGTGGCGACTGCACGCTGATCATGGTCACGCATCGGCCGGCGGTGCTGGAGCTGGTGAACCGCGTGATCGTCGTCGACAACGGCCGTGTCGTGCTTGACGGGCCCAAGGCCCAGGTGCTGGCGGCGCTGTCGGGCAGCCCGTCGAACGCTGCCTCGCCTGCTGCCGCGAAGGAGGCGCGATGATCGCCGCGCTGCGGGCTCGCCGCGATGCACGTGAAGCCGTGCTGCGCCCCGACGACCTGGTCTACGTCAGCGCGCTGCGCGCGGCCCAGGTCGCCGAGCCGATGCGCGCCGCGCATTGGGCGATCTACCTGATGCTGGTGATCCTGGCCTGCGCCGTCGGCTGGTCGCTGCTGGCGCGGGTGGACATCATCACGCGCGCCGAGGCCCGCGTCGTGCCCGAAGGCCGCGAGCAGGTGATCGCCAGCCTCGAAGGTGGCATCCTGCGCGAACTGCTGGTGCGCGAAGGCCAGCAGGTGCGCGCCGGCCAGGAGCTGGCGCTGCTGGACCCCACGCGGCTGGAGGCGCAGCAGAACGAAGGCGAGGCCAAGCGCCTGGCGCTGCGCGCGGCGATCGCCCGTGCGCAGGCCGAAAGCAGCGGCCGCGCGCTGGTCTTCCCGCCCGAGCTGAAGCAGGCCCGGGCCGCGGTGGCCGGCGAGACCGAGTCCTACAACGCACGCCAGCGCGGTCTGCACGAAGCACTGGCGATGAACCGACGCAACATGGCCTTGCTGGAAAAGGAACTCAACGTCGCCGAAACCATGTCCGCCAAGGGCCTGATGAGCGAGGTGGAGGTGATGCGCGTGCGCCGCCAGGTCAACGACCTGAACATGCAGATGGAAGACCGCATCAACCGCTTCCGCCAGGAGTCCAGCGCTGAACTGGTGCGCCTGCAGACCGAGCTGTCGCAGGTCGGCGAGCAGATGGTGGTGCGCGACGATGCGGTCAGGCGCACGGTGCTGAAGTCGCCGGTCAACGGCCTGGTCAAGGTGATCCGCGCCAACACGCTGGGCGGGGTGATCGCCGGTGGTGCGTCGCTGATGGAGATCGTGCCGGTCGGCGAACGCGTGCTGGTGGAGTTGCGCATCAAGCCCGGCGACATCGGTTTCGTGCAGGTCGGCCAGCATGCCGAGGTCAAGCTCAGCGCCTACGACTTCGCGGTGTATGGCCGGCTCAAGGGCACGGTGACGATGATCAGCCCCGATGCGCTGGGCGACACCGAACGCCAGGGCTCGACCGGCGCCGACACCACCTACTATCGCGTGCTGATGCATGCCGAGCGCTCGACCTTGCAGGCCGGCGGCAAGCCGCTGGCGGTGCTGCCGGGCATGACCGGCACCGGCGAAGTCAATGTCGGCGAACGCTCGATCCTGAGCTACCTGATGCAGCCGATGACCAAGGCGCAGCAAGCCTTCCAGGAACGCTAGGCCCGCTTTCCGGTCCGGAAACCAGGGCTTCGGTGATGCCCCGATTGAAATCGCCGGATTTGGCGGCATATTCGCGCCTGAGGCCGGACTTCCCCGGCCAGGACGAGAGACAGCATGAAACGAATCATCGTGGGCTTGATGGTGGTGATGTCCAGCCTCAGCTTTGTGGCGGTGAATGTGGAGGCCAAGCGCCTGGGCGGTGGTACCAGCTCCGGCATGAAGCGCCAGACCCCGCCGCCGGATCAGGCGCAGACGCCGGCCAAGCCGGCCGCCACCCCCGGCCCGACCAATGCCGCCGCACCGGCGGCGGCCGCGGCGCCCAAGCGGTCCTGGCTGGGCCCGATCGCCGGCATCGCCGCCGGCCTGGGCCTGGCGGCCTTGATGAGCCACCTGGGCTTTGGTGGCGAGATGGCCAACATCCTGACCATGGTCTTGATGGCGGCCGCCGCGTTCTTCGTGATCCGCTTCCTGCTGCGGCGCTTCGGTCCCGGCGCGGCACAGCGCCAGGCCGCCGTGGCCGGTCCGCAGGGCTTGCAGTTCGCCGGCGCAGGTGCGGGTACCGGCCCGGGCGCCGCTGCAGGTGGCAGTACGGGTGGCGGCTTCTCGAGCATGGGTTCGGGCAGCAGCTTCGCCGCCCCGGCTGCGGCTGCCGCTGCCGCAACGGTCAGCGCCTTGCCGGCGGGCTTCGACGCCGCCGGTTTCGAGCGCATCGCCAAGCTGATCTTCATCCGCATGCAAGCCGCCAACGACGCGGGCAACCTGGACGACCTGCGCCAGTTCGCCACGCCGGAGATGTTCGCCACCTTCCGTCTGGAACTGCAGGACCGCCGCGGCGCCGCGCAGCAGACCGACGTGATGCAGCTGGACGCGCAGGTGCTCGATGTCGCCGAAGAAGCGGGCCAGCAGATCGTCAGCGTGCGCTTCCACGGCCTGGTCAGCGAGTTCAAGGACGCACCGGCCGCACCGTTCGACGAGACCTGGCACCTGGTCAAGCCGAACGACGGCAGCCGCGAGTGGGCCATCGCCGGCATTGCCCAGAACACCGTCAACTGACGGTTCATGACCGGGCACTGCGTCTGCGGTGCCCGTGTTTTCGTAGGTGGGGGTACGGCGCAGCCTGATGCTGCGTTAACCTGCCACCCGCGATGACCTCTGCACTCCCCGAACGCTCCAACGCCGAACTCGCGCGCCTGCTGGCGCGCGTCGCGTTGCAGGACCGCGCGGCCTTCGAGCAGGTCTACCGTCTCACTTCCGATCACCTGCTGGGCCTGGCCCACGGCATCCTGAACCGGCGCGACCGCGCGGAGGATGTGCTGCAGGAAGCCTTCATGAACGTCTGGTACGGCGCCGCCGGCTTCAACCCGGCGATTGCGACGCCGATGACCTGGCTGATCAACATCGTGCGCAACAAGTCCATCGACAAGCTGCGCAGCGGCAAGACCGAACGCGCCTCGACCGTGGAACTGGACGACGAAGCGATGGAGCTGCCCGACGACGGCACGCAGCAGCCGCAGCGGCTGCTCGAAGAAAGCCTGCTGCGCGCCCACATCGACAGCTGCATGGCCGGCCTGGCAGCCGTGCAACGCCAGGCCATCGCGCTGGCTTATTACCGCGGCATGGTGCACACCGAGATTGCCGAGGTGCTGGGCGCCCCGCTGGGCACCGTGAAAGCCTGGGTGCGGCGCGGTGTCGACAAGCTCAAGAGCTGCCTCGAAACCGCCGGGGTCGAGGCGGCATGAACCTGCTGAAGCCCGAACTGCTGGAAGCCCTGGCGCGCGACTACGCGTTGGGCACGATGAGCGGCGGCGCGCGCCGCCGCTTCGAGCGCTTGCAACGCGAGCACTTCGCTGCGCAGCAGGCCGTGGCTGCCTGGGCCGGCCGGCTGGCGCACCTGGCCAAACCGGTGCCGCGCTTGCCCCCGCGGCCAGCGGTGTGGGAAGGCTTGCAGCAGCGCCTGTTCCCCGAGGCCGTGCCCAAGCCCAAGGCCCCGCCCTGGTGGCAGAAAGTCTTCGGCGGCGGCCAAGTCTGGGCAGGCGCCTTGGCCGGCGCCTTGCTGTGCGTTGTCGTGCTGCGCCAGCAGCCCGACTGGGTCGGCCTGGAAACCCACAGCGAGGCCTTGCCGCCGAGTTATGTCGGCCTGCTGCTCGACAGCGCCGGCAAACCCGCCGTGCTGGCCAGTTCACGCCGGCATGGCAAGCAGATCACGATCAAGCTGCTGCAGCCGCTGGCCGTGCCGGTCGGCCGGGTGGCTCAGTTGTGGGGTCTGCCCAAGGACGGTGGCGCGCCGTTTCCACTGGGCCAGGTGCCGCCCAGCGACCGCCCGGGCGTCAGCGTCACGCTGGCCTTGCCGGACAGTGCCGAGAAACTCTTCTTCGGTACCTCGCGGCTGGCCGTGAGCCTGGAAGTGGCACCGGCCAAGCCGGGTGACAAGCCGTCCGGCGACTTCCTCCTGTCCGGACACTGCGTCAAGCTTTGGTAGCCAGTTTTTTTTGCGATGGGCTGCGTCCGCCCATCCCCTCGGTCCCGTAAGTGCGGGCAGGACGCCAAGACAGCGCCCGACGTCGACACCCCCACCCTGAGGAAACGCCCATGAACACCGCATCGATCACCCGCATCGCCACCCGCCTGATGGCCACACTGCTGCTGGGCAGCGCCGGCCTGGCCTTCGCCGCCGACAGCAGCCCGGCCGCGCCCACCGCGCCCGACAAGCTGGCCCCGGCCCGCGCCGAGATCAAGGCCGGCAAGTGGGTGGCGGCGATCGATGAGTTGAAGAAGGTCAACGACGCCGGCAGCGCCGACTGGAACAACCTGATGGGCTACAGCCACCGCAAGGCCAAGGTGCCCGATTACGCGGCCGCCGAGATGTACTACAACGAAGCGCTGCGCATCGACCCCAAGCACCGCGGCGCGCTGGAATATTCCGGCGAGCTGTACCTGGTGCTGGGTGACCTGGCCAAGGCCGAACAGCGCCTGGCCGCCCTGGACAAGGCCTGCTTCCTGTCCTGCGACGAGTACAAGGACCTGAAGAACTCGGTGGCGCGCTTCAAGGCCAACGGCAACAAGTACGTTGCCGCCCAGTGAGCCTGCCGCGGTGCTGAACAGCACCGCATTTCCGGCGGCATTCCGGCGATCGTGCCTTGCCGTGTCGGCGTCTACTGGCGGCTGCGTTCCTTCGTCCGCTGCCCGTGTCGCTGTTTTCCTCCCGTTTTCATGCCTGTTCTCCGCCGCTGCGCCCGCGCCTCGCCGCATGGGGCAGGGCGGCGTTGGTGGCGGCCGCGGTGCTCGCCATGGCCGCACCGCAGGCCTGGGCCGCCGGCTGCAGCGAACCGGCGCCCCCGGCGCCGGCCGCCAGCAACCCCGCGCCGGGCGCTGACCCGCGTGCGCCGCTGCGCACCCTGGCGCTGGGCGCGATCGAACGCAATTCGGGCATCGCTGCAGCCCGCCTGATCGCCGAAGCCGCGTTGGACGACCTGCGCGAGAGCCAGGCCGCCAAGCAGCTGCAAGCCTCTTTCAATGCCAGTGGCGGCCCGGCCGGCAGCCGTGCCGCAGGCAACACCGAGACCAGCGCGGCCCAGCTGCGCGCCGGCGTCACGGTCAGCCAGCTGCTCTACGACGGTGGCCGCACCGACCGCCTGATCGACGTGCGCCGCCTGCAAGGCGAAGCGCTGCGGCTAAGCCATGTCAGCCAGCAGGAGCAGTTGGCACTGAGCACCGTGTCCGCCGCCTTCGAGCTGAGCCGCTACCGCCAGCAGGCCCAGGTCTATGCCGAATACCGCTACAGCGCGGCCTGCCTGGTCGACGCGCTGGAGCAGGTGGTGGCTGCCGACCGCGGCCGGCTGAGCGAGCTGGTGCAGGCCCGCAAGACGCTGTTGCAGGTGGAACTGACGCAATCGCAGACCGATGCAGTGCTGCGCCAGTCGGAGATCCGGCTGCGTCGCTTTGTCGGCGAGCTGCGGCTCGAACCGGCCGCGCTGGCCGCCGTGCTGCTGCAGACGCCGGCCTTGACGCAGCTGCAGGCCGATGCCGAGCGCGCCAGCGAGATCGCCCAGCTGCAGGCGCAGGCCGAAGCGGCCGACGCGCTGACCCAATCCATCCAGGCCAGCACCCGGCCGCAGCTGAGCTGGAACGCCGGCCTGAACCGCTCATCCGCCACGGGTGGCTCGCTGCCCACCAGCCATGGCAGCGCCTTGAGCGCGGGCCTGAGCCTGAGCATTCCACTGCTGAGCCCCGGCACCGACGCCGCCGTCGCCGCCGCGCGCAAGCGTGCGCAAGCCGCCGCGTTGCAGCGCGACGATGCGCTGGACGCGCGCAAGTCCCGCATCGCCGACATGCACGACCAGGCCCGCTCGGCCTTCGAGCGCGCGCGGCTGACCGACAGCATCCTGCGCGACAGCGAACGCCTGCGCGGCTTCACGATGCAGCAGTGGCAGCAGCTGGGCCGCCGTTCGCTGTTCGATGTGATGGCTGCCGAGAGCGACCACTTCGGCCTGCGCATCGCGCAGGTCAATGCCCTGCACGACGGCCAGCAGCTCAATGCGACGCTGCAATCGCTGGGCCGCGGCCTGCTCGACTGGCTGCAGAACTGACGCAGTCCGGGGGGAGTCAGTTCCTCGGTCGCACGTAGGCGATGAGTTCGCGGCCAAAACCCAGGCGCGCGGCGGCGCTGGCGTAGTCCAGGTAGGCCTCGATGTCTTCCTCGATCAGGAAGTTCTCCACCATCACGCGGCTGGCATGCGCGGCCTTGCCCAGCGAGCGGTCGGCCCAGTAGTTCGAGCCCGGGTGGGTCAGGAACAGCTCGATCGGGAAATCGGCCTGGCAGTCCAGCACCTCGTAGTCGCAGTGCGCGAACAGCTGGCGCAGGCTGTCGCGGTTGAAGTAGTTCAGGTGCTGCGGCGGCGCGAACCAGGTGTTGCGCGTGATGCCGCGCTCCAGCAGCAATTGCTGGAAGCGCGAATAGTCGTTGGGCACGCGCACCCGCAGCGCGCCGCCGTCGGCCACCAGGGGTTTCAGCGCCTTCAGGATGCCCACCGGGTCGATCACATGCTCCAGCACGTTCTGCAGGTCGATCAGGCCGTACTGCTGGCCGGCCGCGGCGCCTTCGGCCACCAGTGCATAGGCGTCGCCCTGCACGAAGCAGTCGCGCAGCTGCGGGTTGAAGGTGTCGATGCCGTGGCTGGAATAGTCGCAGCAGCGCATCTGCCAGCCCAGGCGCTGCAGGCCGGCGGCGAAGAAGCCCTCGCCGCAGCCAATGTCGAACGCGCTGCGCGGCAGGCCCAGGCGGCGCGCGGTGGCGTCGGCCGCGCGCGCCACGTTGAAGTAGTAGCGGTGCTCGTCCTCCGGGTAGTCCGGCCGGTAGGAGCCGTGGTGCTGCTGGTAGTAGCTCTCGGCGTAGAACGCCGACAGTTCCTCGGGCGAGGGCGTGGGGTCGGCGCAGATGTAGCCCAGCGCGTGTTGGCGTTCACTAAAGCTCATGCAAGACCCCCTGCGGCGACGATCGGTGGCGGCGATTGTGCCTGCCCGTCCG
>NZ_DATILJ010000110.1:0-75640 GCF_035476535.1 Aquabacterium sp. | reverse complement strand
GATGGCATGGCCGGTCTCGCCGTAGCAGACGCCGCCCAGGCCGTAGTCGGTGCCGTTGGCCATCGCGATGGCTTGGTCGTCGCTGGCAAAGGTCTGCAAGGTCAGCACCGGACCGAAGACCTCGTTCTGCACGATCTCGTCATCCTGGCGCAGGTTGGCCAGCATCGTCGGCTGCAGGTACTGCGCGCCGAAGTCATGGCGGCCGCCACCCCACAGCAGACGTGCACCGCCGGCGACGGCGCGCTCGATGTAGCCGAGCACACGCTCGACCTGGCGCGGATGGATGACCGGGCCGACCTCGGTACCCTCCTCCCGCGGATCGCCGACGGTCAGGCGCTCGACCTGCGCACGCATCGCGGCGATGAAGGCTTCAGCAATGCGCTCGTGCACCAGGAAGCGCGTGCCGGCCAGGCACACCTGTCCGGCGTTGCGGTACATCAGCGCGCCGGTGGCAGCGGCAGCGTCCTGGTCGGCATCGTCGAGCACGATGAACGGGCTCTTGCCGCCCAGTTCCAGGCTGCAGGGCACCAGGTTCGCACCCGCGGCCCGGGCGATCCACTTCGCCGTCGGCACGCTGCCGGTGAAGGAGATGCGCGCCAGGCGCGGGTCGCTGACCAGTTTCGCGCCGGTGTTCGTGCCGCTGCCCTGCACGACGTTGAACACGCCGGGCGGCAGGCCGGCCGCGTCAGCCGCATCGGCCAGCAGCGAGCAGGTCAGCGGTGCCCACTCGGGCGGCTTCAGCACGCAGGTGTTGCCGGACGCCAGCGCCGGCCCCAGCTTCCAGGTGGACAGCATCAAGGGCGCATTCCACGGTGTGATGATGGCCACCACGCCGGCCGGATCATGGCGTACGCGGTGCGTCGCTTGCGCGGTCTCGATCGGCCGGTCCTGCAAGCTCAGCGCATGCTCGGCGAACCAGCTGATGTTCAGCATCGCGCGCGGCACGACGCCGTGTCTCATGCGTGACAGCAGCACGCCGGCGTCGTTGCTCTCGAGCACGCAGAAGGCATCGGCGCGCTTGCCGATCTCCGCGGCCAGGCGGTCGAGAAACGGCTTGCGGCCTTCCGCACCCAGCGCAGCCCAGGCGGGGAACGCCCGCTCGGCGGCGCGGATCGCAGCGTCCACTTCAGCTTCGCCGCCTTCGGCAATGCGGCCAAGCGGGCGCTGGTCGATCGGGCTGAACAGCTCGAAGGACTCGGCCGACGCGACGCGGCGACCATCGATGTAGTGCAGCGGCGAGACCTCGACGCCGGCAACGTCCAGGGGGATCGCGGGCAGCGGGGCGGTAGGCAGATCGTTCATGGGAACCTTCCGAGCGTCAGCGACGACGGTCATACATGTCAAGGGAATCGTGCGGGCGAATGCACGATCAAAAGCTCGTCTCGGTGTCGCTCGCCAGGTCTACCGCAGCGGCATCGCCACGGCCCGCGAAGCTGGCGGTGATGCGACGGCCGGTGCCCGGTGCTGTGTCGAAGCGGCAGCTCGCGACGCCGGAGGCGTCGGTGGTCGCCGTGCATCCATTGCTGGTGCCGGCCACCTCGAAGCGCACGCTGGCACCACGGACCACCGCGAAGGGCTGCGTCACGCGTGCGGCCACCGCCACTGCTTCGGTCCGGTCGTCCCGCAGTGCCGTCTTGAGGCCGGTGATCTCGGTGCGTGTGTAACGCCACAGCGGCAGCTTGGCCGCCGGGTCCAGCTGCGATACCTTGACGGCGGCGCATTCGCGCAACATTGACAGCGAGCGCATGGCGTCTGCATGACCGATCAGGAAAGGATTGGGCGCGCCGGGATTGGCGCGAATGGCATCGACCTTCTGCAGCGAGCCATCGACGAAGGGGTGCGTATGCATCGTGCCGTCCACCGCCTGCGTCTTCGCCAGCTGCCACAGTCGCTCGGTGCCATCCAGGTACTGGCGCGCCTCGGGCAGCGTGGTCGGCATGCCGGTGCCGCCCCAGAAGGCGAGCTTGTAGCCCTTGCCGCCTTGCGTCACCGGAACGATGCCGGAGAAGGTGCCCGGCGTGTGGCCCGGGGTCGACAGCAGAGTCAGCGTCTTGTCGCCGAGGGTCAGCGTCTGAGGCGTCATGACCGTGCTGTCCAGCGGCGTCAGCGGCACGCTGGCCGGGATCGGCGACCGCGACGTGGCAACGCGCACCAGCGGGATATCGCCCGACCCCATGTAGGCCTTGACACCATAGGTCTCCGACAGGTACGGGATGCCGCCATGATGGTCGCCATGGCCGTGGGTCGGCATGACACCGATGATCTGCTGCGGCGTGTAGCCCATGCTCTGCAGGCCGGGCAGTGTGATCGACTGAACCTCGGCGGCGTTGTTCAGCGTATCGATCAGGAAGATGCCCGTGCTGGTCTTCAGCACGTACTGGCCGACCCAGCGCAGGCCGGTGAAATCCAGGTCGTCGAAGAGCTTGGTGGCCAGCACCACCGTCGTGTTCGACAGCTCGGGCGGCGGGCCGCTGTTCTCGGCCGACCAGCACCACTGCTTGCGCAACTCGCCGGCAAAGAAAGGCGCGGTGCCGGCATTGGCCGTGGCCATGGCCCGGTGGCGGTCGTACTCGCTGAGCGTGGCGGCAGGCTCCTGGAACGATGCGACGTAAGCCGCCGGCTGCGCCAGCGTCAGATCCGGATCATCGCCCCCGCAGCTGATAACAGACAGTGCAGCCAAGCCGGCCGCGGCCAGGCAGCCGAGGCGAAACGTGTGGGAGGCCATGGGATGTCTCTCGATCTTGTGTGATGGGGTGGGCGTGGACTGCCGGCTCAGGATTCGGCGCTGAAGCCGATGGTCTTGATCAGCGGAGCCCAGCGCTCCGAGTCCTTTTTCAGCAGCGCGGCCAGCTCGGCCGGCGTCGATGCCCTGGCCTCCAGGCCCATCTGCGCGAGCGCGTCGACGACGTCCTTCGCGGCCAGCACATGGCGCAACGCGGCTGACAGGCGCTGCACCACATCGGCCGGCGTCTTTGCGGGCACGTAGACGCCGAACCACTCGTCGAACACGATGTCCTTGAAGCCCTGCTCGGCATAGGTGCCCACTGTGGGCGAGAACTTGCTGCGCGCCGCACCCGAGGTCGCCAGCAGCCGGACCTTGCCGCTCGGCAAGTGCTGCAGGAACTCGCCGACCGGGCCGGACACTGCGGCGATCTGGCCGCCCATCAGATCGACGATGGCCGGCTGCGTGCCGCGGTAGGACACATGCTTCAGGTCGATGCCCGCGGCGCGGCTGAACAGCTCGCCCACGAAGTGCGGCACCGAGCCCGCCGCCGGGCTGCCGAAGCTGGCCTGCGCCGCGTTGGCCTTGCACCAGGCCACGAACTCCGCCAGCGTGTGCACCGCGGCCGGCACCATCGGGCCAACGGCCAAACCGAAATCCAGGCGCACGGCCTGCGATACCGGCGCGAAGTCGGCCACCGGGTCATAGGCCAGCTTCTTGTAGGTGTGCGGATAGATGCCGAGCATGGACATCGGCGTCAGCACCATCGTCAGGCCATCGGCAGGGGCTGCCTTCAGCGCCGACAGCGCGATCTGTCCGCCAGCACCGCTGCGGGTCTCGACGACGACGGTCTTCGCGACCATTTCGCGCAGCTTGTCGGCAATGCGGCGCGCGGCCACGTCCACCGTGCCGCCTGGCGCGAAGCCGGAGTAGATGCGGGCGGTATCAGGCAGCGCTTGCGCGCGGGCATTCAGTGCGGCAAGCGCCAGGCCACCGGCTGTGGCGGCCAGCATATGGCGGCGAATCGGGTTCATTGGTGTGTGTCTCCAGTCAAGGGTTCGAGTCCGGCGCAAGCAGCTTGCCGGGGTTCATCAGGTTCAGCGGATCGAGCGCCCGCTTGATGGCGTGCATCAACTGCAGTTCGACGCCGGACTTGTAGCGAGCAGACTCGTCGCGCCGCAGCAGGCCCAGGCCGTGCTCGGCCGAGATCGAGCCGCCGTGCGCATGCACCGCGTCATGCACCAGATGGTTCACCGGTGCCTCCAGCGCGGCGAACGCGGCGCGGCCCATGCCGCCAGCTGGCGGCGACAGGTTGTAGTGCAGGTTGCCGTCGCCCAGGTGGCCGAAGACGACCAGGCGCAGGCCGGGGAAATAACGTGATATCAACGCGTCCGTGCTTTCGATGAAACCAGGAATCTGCGCGATCGGCAGCGCGATGTCGTGCTTGATGGCCGGGCCTTCGGCGCCCTGCGATTCCGAGATGTCCTCGCGCAGCGCCCACAGGCTGCGGAACTGCGCCACGCTGGCCGACAGCGCAGCGTCGCTGGCGTGGCCGGCCTCCAATGCGGCTTCGAGCAGCGATTCCAGTTGCGCGCTGGCCTCGGCCTCGCTGCGCGCATCGCTCAGCTCGATCAGCACGTACCACGGCGAAGCGTCCGCCAGCGGCCGCCGCGCGGCAGGCACGTGGCGCTCGACCAGGGCCAGGCAGGTGTCGCTGATCAGCTCAAACGCCGTCAGCGCTGCGCCCAGCTGCGATTGGGCCAGCGACAGCAGCGCCAGCGCCGCAGCAGGTGACGGCACCGCGACGAAGGCCACCAGCTGCGCCGCCGGGCGCGGAAACAGCTGCAGCACCGCCGCGGTGATGACACCCAGCGAGCCCTCGCTGCCGATGTAGAGATCACGCAGGTCGTAGCCGGTGTTGTCCTTGCGCAGCGCGCGCAGGCCGTCCCACACCTCGCCGCCGGCGGTCACGACCTCCAGCCCCAGGCACAGTGCCCGCGCATTGCCGTAGCGCAGCACCTGCACGCCGCCGGCGTTGGTGGCCAGGTTGCCGCCGATGGTGCAGGTGCCCTGCGCGGCCAGGCTCAGCGGGAACAGGCGGCCGGCCTCCTGTGCCGCGTCCTGTACCTGCTGCAACGTGACGCCCGCTTCGGCCGTCAGCGTGTTGCCCACCGGATCGATGGCGCGCACGCGGTTCAGGCGCGCCGTCGACAGCACGACCGCGCGCCCGCTGTCATCCGGCGTCGCACCGCCCGACAGGCCGGTATTGCCGCCCTGCGCCACGACAGCCACGCGCTGCGCATGGCACCAGCGCACGACAGCAGCCACGTCGCCCGCCGTGTCGGGCTGCACCACGGCCAGTGCCCGGCCGGTCCACTTGCGGCGCCAGTCCGTCAGGAACGGCGCTGTGTCGGCCGGCTCGGTGAGCAGGCGGCCGGCGAAGGCTGTGCGCAGGTCGGACAACGGCATGGTTCAGTTCGCCTTCTTGTTGCGCTCGGCGCTGGCGACCGCGCGCAACCGCATTGCGGCCGGCAAGAGCCGGTGATGTTGGAAGGATGCACGGAACATCGGATGTCTCCTGGCTGTCCGGCTGCAGAGGAGTCTTGTCGGCCGGACTTGATCAAACGCAAGTGTCGGCACGAGCTTGTCTGACCACAATCAATGGATGTTGGCCAGTTATCAAGAATCGATTGACAATCGGCCGCATGGCTTTCACACGACTCACGCTGCGTCAGATCGAGGTCTTCATCGCGGTGACCGAGGCGAACAGCTTCACCGCTGCCGCCGCGCGGCTCGGGCTCACCGTGCAGGCCGTCAGCCAGCTCGTCGCGGAACTCGAGAGCGTGCTGGGCTTCCGGCTCTTCGACCGCACCACGCGCAAGGTGGCGCTGTCCGGCTCTGGACGCGATTTCCTCGGCTCCGCCGAGACGATGCTGCGCCACGCCCGCGCTGCCGAGAGCGCCGCCGATGATGTGCGCCACCGTGCCGCCGGCGTGGTGCGCGTGGGCGCACCGCTGGTGCTGGCATCCGCTGTGCTGCCGCAGGCGATGCGCGAGTACGCGCTGCAGCGGCCGAAGGTGGTGATTCGCATCCGCGACGTGACGGTCGACGCGCTGGTCGGCACGGTGGCCGCAGGTGACGTCGATCTCGCGATCGGCCCCGACCGCGTGACCGAGGACGACGTGCTGACCGAGCCGCTCTTCGACAGCGCCTGGGTCCTGTGGTGCGCCAAGGACCATGCCCTGGCGCGGCAGCGCGCCGTGATCCGCTGGTCCGACCTGCGCACGGTAGCGCTGGTGGCTGCCGGGCGCGACCATGAACGCAGCGTGGTGCAGATGCAGCTCAGCGCGCCCGAGGGTGTGCGCGTGACGCCGGTGGACGTGGTGGACAACATCAGCACCGCGCTCGGCATCGCGGCGCAGGGCCTGGCGGCCACGCTGGCGCCGGCCTACGTCGGCGTGCTGGCCGACCTGTTCGGGCTTCAGATGCGCCGCGTGGTCGACCCGGAGACCGTGCGCAAGGTATGCCTGTACCGCCCGGCGGCGCGCACGCTCTCACCGGCGGCGGAAGGGGTTGCCGAGTTTCTGTCCGGCTGGCTGGTGCGCTGGCATGAAGAGCGGGCCAATCGAGCCAATCCACGATCGACGCGGCCGCGGAATGCGCGTTAGCCTGCAGCCGGGGGAATTGCCGCGGGTTCGAGGCGATCCGCAAGGACGTCGCGCCGCCGGCGGGCTTCAAGTCAATCGACCAGTACAACACCAGCCCGGAGGACTTCCGCGCCTATATGCGCGGCCGCGCCCGGTCGAGCGACCAAAGAGCCTGTTCGAACGGCTGATCGGGCCGGTGCAAGGCACTCCGCCCCTCAAGGACTGAACCATGAAACAAGAGCACCGTCTACCTGTCCCTGGTGAAGCCGAACCGCTTTTTCGAAGGGGCGAAGGTCTTCACCGAGTGAGCGGCCGCGCGCATGCTCGGCCCCTCACTCGCTAACCCCCTGCACCGGGCTGATCCGCTTCGGGGTACAGGCAGCGCACGCGAGCGAACAACCGAGCCATTCCGAGCAGCGCATCGATGTGCGGCGTCGGGATCGCCAGCCGCGCCCCGATCTCGGAGACCGCCGCAACGATCGCATCGATCTCCACCGGCCGTCCGGCCTCGACGTCCTGCAGCATCGAGGTCTTGAAGGCACCGAGCTTCGCGGTGATCGCGTGGCGGTCTTCGACCGTCTGCTCGATCTCGCAGCCGATGTGGCTTCCGAGCTGGGCGGCCTCGCGCATGACCGAGCTGCAGAAGTCCCGCACCAGTGGATCTGCCAGGATGCGATCCGCCGTGGCGCCGGTGACAGCCGAGATCGGGTTGATCGTCAGGTTGCCCCAGAGCTTGTACCAAAGCTCGCGCCGGATGTTGGACGACTCGACGACATCAAAGCCAGCGCCTCGCAGCAGCGCCGCAACTTGGCCCACCCTCGCGCTGCTTGCCGATTGCGGCTCGCCGATGATCAGGCTGCGCCCGCGCACACCCGCCACGCAGCCCGGCGCCGGGCGCGCCGCATGCAGGTGAACGACGCATCCCAGCACATGCTCCAGTGGAATGGACTGCGAGATCCGGCCTCGGGGATCGACTGACTCCAAGGGCAACGCGCCGATGGCAGGCAGGCCCTTGCCGAACCACCAGGGCACGCCGTTCATTGCGGGCAGCACGACTGTCGCCGCATCCAGCAACGGCCGCAGACGCTGCGCCAGCTGCGGCAACGCAGGCGCCTTGACAGCAATGATGATGAGATCCTGCGCACCCAAGGCAGCGGCGTCGTCACTGGCACGAACCGGCGCCGAGCGCCAGCGCGCACCAGCGTCGTCCTCCGCGATGCGCAGACCATGCTCTCGCACTGCGGCCAAGGTCTGCCCACGCGCCAGCACCGATACCTGCGCGCCCCCTGCCAGCGCCAGCTTGGCGCCGATCAGGCCACCAATGGCACCGGCGCCGACAATGCATACCTTCATCGTTCGTCCTTCGATTGCATGCTTGATCAGAAGAAGTGGCGCAGGCCGAGCTTCAGCACGGTCTGGCCGCGGTTCGATGAACTGTGCGTGGCCGGCGTCCCGCCGATGCCCGGAACGCCGGAGTAGGCGTTGCCTGCCGCGCCCTCCGACCGCGTGCTTGAGCCAATTGCGTACAGGGTCGTCCGGCGGGTGAAGTCGTAGAAGCCGCCGACACCAAACTGCCTGACCCTGCCATCCGCGCCTGTCGCGGTCTTGATGTCGCTCTGCGCGACCGAGAAACCGAGATTGAACGGCGTTGTGACCTGCCAGGTCAGGCCGAAGTCGACGAGCCGGTTCCTTGAGCGGCTGTCGGCTGCGAGCTTTGCCCTCGACTCGCCGACCAGGCCGATCAGCGTGATTTTCGGATTCAGGTAGTACTGCGCACTGGCGACGAGGACCTGGTTGCCCTGCGCGGCCGGAACGACGGGGCTGAAGTTGTCGCGCACATAGGCCAGCGCGGCATTCACGCTGCCCTCGCGATAGCCCAGCAGGGCCGAGTTCATCTTGTCCTGCCCGTTCTCGCTGCCCAGCCCGTGCATCAGCCCGGCTTGCATGGGCCCATAGCGCCCGAAGTACTTGACAGTGTTGTCGTAGCGGACGCCGCCCAGGTGCAGGTCGGAGGCTATGCCACCCGTTGCGGCGGCCAGGCCGCCGACGATCATCACGACATCCGGTGGAATGGCATAGGCGAAGTCGTACTGGCGGCCGAGTGTCAGCGTGCCGTATTGGGCGTGCGAGAGGCCGACAAAGGACTGGCGTCCGAAGGCTCGACCGCCCTGCGCTATCGTCCCGTCGTCGGCATTGAAGCCCTGCTCGATCACGAACACCGCGGCGAGCCCGTCACCCAGGTCCTCTCGACCGCGCAGGCCCCAGCGGCTGGGCCAGTTGCCGCCGCTCTCGATACGCCTGAGCGCGCCGCCTTTGACGTTGTTCACGTACACCGCCGACAGGTCGATCGCACCGTACAACTGCACCGGCCCGGCGTTCGGGCCCGGTCCCTGCAACGGGGGCGGGGGTGGTGGCGGGGACTGCGCGAACGCGGCGCTGCATGTCAGTGCTGCAGCAACGCTGGATAGTTTCAAGGTCTTCATGGCAGATGTCTCCTCCGGTCGGTTGTCGTTATTGCAAGGACGCTTCGTCGGCAACGCTGCACACCATCGTTCCGAGCGAAGTGATCGAGGCGCGCAGCTCATCGCCGGCGATCAGCGAGGTGGCGCTGCCGTCTGCCCGTCGCCGCCGTGGCGGCGAGCCGGTCAGCACGATGTCGCCCGGCATCAGCCCGAACGCGGCACTGGCCACCGACACCAATGACGGGATGTTGGCGATCAGCGCATCGGAGCGCCCGGCCTGGCGCAGCTCGCCGTTGACACTCAGTTCGAGCTCGAAAGCATCCAGCTCGGGCGCGTCATCACGCGTCAGCAGCCAGGGTCCCGTCGGGCAGAAGCCCGGAAAGCCCTTGCCGCGCGCCGCCTGCAGGAACAACGCGCTGCGGGCGCTCTCGCCGATGAAGACGTCGCGCGCCGTCACGTCGTTCGCGCACATGAATCCGAGCACATGCTCCATTGCCCGGTCCGGCGTCAAGCGGTGGCCTGCCTTGCCGATCACCACGGCAATCTCGAGTTCGGGCTCGACATCGCAGGACTCGATTGGCTTGACAAGAGTGTCGAAGGGCCCGCCGATCGCGGACGGTGGTTTCAGGAACAGCACGGGCTCGGCCGGCAGGCTCTTCGGATCGACGACCTGGCCGACATGGCCCTGGTAATTCAGGCCGACGCCGATCACCTTGCCGGGCTGCAATACCGGAGCGCCCAGCCGCACGGTCTTCGAGTCGAGGCGATCGCGGCCATGCTCGATGGCCTTGCGCACGACGGAGTCGAGCAACAGCGGCCACAAGGCCAGCAGCGCGTTGGGCGGCAGCCCGGCCAGCCCGGCGTCGCACAGCGCCGGCGCCAGCGGCACGATCTCTTCGCCGAGCAGCACGCCGGGCTGTTCGGCCCGGCGCGGGCCAAAGCTGATGATCTTCATCGCGTGCAGTCGATGACGTTCACGTCGCGGCAGGCATCGTGGCCTTGGCACGGCGGCCCGGCACGCCAAGCCGGATCAGTTTGCTGAATTCGGGCTCGAGTTCCAGCTCAGGGAGATTGACCCACAGCCGCAGCATCAACCGCCAGCGCGCGGGATCGTCATGGTCCTCGAAGGCAGTGCGCGCATGCATCACGCGGTAGTTGTTGACGAACTGGATGTCGCCGTCTTCGAGCTGCATGTCGATGCGGTATTCGGGCTTCTCGGTCAACTGGCCCAGGTAGTCGAGCGCTCCGCGCTCCAATGGTGTGGGGTCGATGCCCAGCTTCGGAAACGCGCTGTCCAGGCGCCGCTTGGCAAACCAGAGGAACAGGCGTTCGCGGTACCACGACAGCACCCGCACGCGTTCCTCGGTCACGCCCTTCTGATTGCCGCCCTCGCCCTTGGTGTCCATGTGGAAACCGCGGTAGAGCACCGGCAGGTATTCAGGGTGATTACGCAGCAGATCGTTGTACATGGACGCCGAGTTGACGACCGAACTCGCGCCCCCCGACCTCGCCTTGCGCACGCACAGCAGGCCGACGACATCGGCCAGGTCGTTGTGCGGCTCCTGATGCCGACGGTCCTGGTAGCCGCGCAGGTTCGGGTCCTTCGGATCCAGACCGGCATGCATGGTCACGTGGGTCAGCACGTCGCCCTTGCCGTTCTGCGAGATCACCGTGCCCAGATGGCAGCCGATGCCCCAGTAGATGGCCTCCAGCTCCGGCAGGCTGTAGCGCTCCACCGGCAGCTTGCGCAGCAGCACGAAGCCGCGGCCGTCGATCAGCTCCTTGCGCAACGCGGCCAGCCTCGCACCGGCCACCGGCAGAGAGAAGTCCTCGACGCCGAATTCGGCACAACCCAGGCCACGCGCCTGCACGCCTCGCAGTGCGGCATCCAGGTCGGCGAGCTCCTGGTCGCTGAAGCGCCAGATCCAGTCGTCGCGGCCTTCGAAGTCGGCCCGCGTCCAGACAGATGGTCCGCGCACCGGCTCCATCAGCATCGTGTCATTCCCCATGGCATTTCCGTTCTCGTCATGTCGTCAGCGGAGCGACTCTAGGGGCGCCCTCGGCGCCCGGGGAAATCGTGCTTCGCGATGCCCCCCCAAGCATTGGCGATGACGGCACCGCCGAAGTTCGCCCGCAGAATCGCCCCGATTCGCAAGACGCTCGATGAGCAGCAAGGAGACTCGCATGACCGCTATCGCCGGCACGGCCGCGCCCATCAAGACGACGCAGCTCGGCACCACCTTCGTCGCCCGCCTCGACGGCATCGACGCCCGCCAGTTGCGCCCCGGTGACAAGGAGGCCGTGGTCGCCGCACTCGACCGCTACGGGGTCGTCGTGATGCCGGGCCAGAGCCTCGACCCGATCGAGCAGATCTACTTCAGCGAGAACTTCGGGCCGCTGGAACGTTCGTCCGAAGGCATCCCCAGCCTGGATCAGTTCAAGCGCACCGAGCGGCTCGAGGATCCGCGGCTGTCCGAGATCACGAACCTCACCGAAGAGAAGCATGTGATGGCGACGGGCGATGCGCGCCGCCTCTACCAGTACGCCAACCGCCTGTGGCACACCGACAGCACGTTCCGCCCGATCCGTGCGCGTTACACCTACCTGCGTGCCAACCAGGTGCCGAGCGAAGGCGGCGAGACCGAGTTCGCCGACATGGTGGCCGCCTATGAAGCACTGCCGGCGAGCCTGAAGCACCGCCTCGCAGGACTCCAGGGCGTGCATACGCTGAACTCGGCGATGGACATGCTCGGCGCCACGCGTGCCGACTCGGGCGGCTTCCGAACCAGCTACCCCGACCAGGTGCGCCCCATCGTCGACGTGCATCCAAACACCGGCAGACGCGTGCTCTGCGTGCCCTCGCACTGCTCGCACATCGAGGGTTTGCCGATTCCCGAGGGCCGCTCGCTGCTGTTCCATCTGCGCGAGTTGGCAACCCAGCGCGAGTTCGTGTATCGCCATGCGTGGACGGCGGGCGACATGGTGATCTGGGACAACCGCAGCACGCTGCACCGCGCGGTGTACTGGGAAGACAACAATGCCGGCCGGCAGATGGTGCGCACGCTGACGCAGGACGTTCCAGAAGCGCGCTGAGACTGCCGCTCATATTAAAACTAGCGACGCGCCCCGAGGGCGTGCAAGCGCCGACTTGGAGACAACAATGACAAATCGATCGGGCAGGCTCTCGCGCCGCCGTGCCATCGAGGCCGCCCTGGCGGTGCCGCTCTCATGGGCTGGCTTCGCAGCCCATGCACAGGACAAGCCGCCGCTGCGGCTGCTCGTCGGCTTCCCTCCGGGCGGCAACGTGGACTATGCGGCGCGCCTGCTGGCCGAGCGGCTGCGCGCGCCGCTCGGCCGCAGCGTCATCGTCGAGAACAAGCCGGGCGCCGGCTCGCGCATTGCACTGGCGGAGATCAAGCGTTCGGCCGCGGACGGCAGCACGCTGATCGTCAGCGTCGATGCCGCGTTCACGATCTATCCGCACACGGTGGCCAAGCTCGAGTACGACGCGCAGAAGGATTTCACGCCGATCGTGCGCATCGCGACCTACGACTACGCGATTGCCGTCGCAGCCAGCCACCCGGCGGCGAACATCCGCGAGTTCATGGCCTGGGCCGAGCGCCATCCGAAGGAAGCGTCGTACGCCTCGCCAGGCAGCGGCAGCGGACCTTCCTTCGTCGGCCAGGAATTGGCGCGCATCTTCAAGGTGCCGCTCACCGACGTGCCTTATCGCGGCGGCCAGGCGGCGAATACCGACCTGGTCGGCGGCACCATCGCAGCGGCGGTCGGCGTGTTGCCCGACATGCTGGAACTGCACCGCAGCGGCAAGCTGCGGGTGCTGGCGGTCGGTGGCTCACGCCGCAATGCCCTGGTGCCCGAGGTGCCGACGCTGCGCGAGCAAGGCGTCGACTTCGAAGGCGACATCACCATCGGCGTCTACGCCCCACGCGGGCTGCCCCCAGCCCAGACCCTGGCGCTGGGCAGAACCATCAGCGAGCAGCTCGCCGGCGCGGACATGAAGTCGGCCTTGGATCGGCAAGGGCTGACGCCGGCCCCGCTTTCCGGTGAGCAGCTTGCCGTGCTGCATGCCGCCGAGCTGCGCAAGTGGGACGCGCTCATCAGAGCCACCGGCTACGTGCCGCAGTGACAGTCGCTGTCGACTCATCGCCGGTGCCATCGCCGACTTCATCGCCATCGCCCACAATCGGCCCCATGCCGGCCCCGCCGCCACCGCCCGTCGACAGACCGCTGCGCGCCACGGGCCCGGCCGGTGCCGAGCCCGATGCACGAGCGCTCGAATTCAAGCAGCTGCGATTCTTCGTTCGCGTCGTCGACATCGGCAGCATCACCCGCGCAGCCCAGGCGCTGCACATCGCGCAGCCGGCGCTGTCCAAACATCTGGCCGACCTCGAGCATGCGCTGAACGCGACGCTGCTGGTGCGCAGCCCGCAGGGCATCGTGCCCACCGAGCAGGGGCGCGCGCTGTACGCCGCGGCTCAGCGAATCCTGCGCGAGGTCGAGGCAGTCGCCGGTCATGTCGCAGCGATCGGGCAGACACCCGTGGGCAGCGTGCGCATGGGCTGCCTGGAAAGCACGGCGATGGCGCTCGCCTACCCGCTGGCCGTCGACGTGATGCAACGCTATCCCGGGGTGCGGCTGGTCATGGTCGCCGGCCAGGGCCGCGACCTGTACCGGCGCTTGATTGCCGGGGACCTTGATCTGGTCGTGCTCGCGCCCGACGAGGAGATCACCGGCGTGCAAAGGCGCGTGCTCGTCGAAGAAGAGCTGTTCATCGTCGGCTCGACGAAGCTGCCCGGCTTCGTCGAGGGCTCGACGATCGAGGTCGCCGAACTGGCTGAACTGCCCTTCGTGCTGCCGTCGCGCACCAGCTACTCGACGCGCAGCCTGATGCGCAAGGTCTTCGAGCAGCACGGCTTCGAGCCGCACACCGTGATCGAGTCCGACGCGCTGGTGCTGGTCAAGCGCCTGGTGTTCGAGGGCCATGGTGTCAGCGTGCTGCCCTGGACCGTCGTCGAGGACGGCCTGGAGGCCGACCGCGTGCGGCTCAAGCGCATCGCCGGCATTCCACTGATGCGCCGGCTGGAGCTGTGCCGGCGCAACGATCAGCTGCCGACCGCGGCCATCGATTCGGTCATCGACTCCGTGCTCGGAACTGTCGTTCGCCTGGTCGAAGCCGGGGCATGGCGCCACGCCACGCCCATCGCGTCCGCCGCCTGGAATTGACTCTTCATCTCTCCCACGTCGCCCATCTCTCCAATCTCTTCCAGAAGGAACACTCATGGATCTTCAACTCGACAAGCGCGTCGCCATCGTGACCGGTGGCGGCACCGGCATCGGCTTCGGCATCGCCGAGCTGCTGGCTGAAGAAGGCGCGAAGGTCGTTCTCGCTGGCCGCCGTGGCGACGTGCTGAAGCAGGCAGCCGACAAGATCGCCGCCAAGGCCCGCGAGGAACCGGTCGTGATTCCGGTGGACCTCAGCGCACACGGCGGCGGCGCCGAGCTGGCGAAGGCGACGATCGCGAAGGTCGGCCGCGTCGACGTCATCGTCAACAGCGCGGGCGTGTCGCAGCCGATGTCCACCGGCTCACCGGACGAGCTGTGGGACGCCGCCTACGCGTTGCGCTTCGCGGAAGTGCGGCACCTGATCGAAGCGCTGCTGCCCTACATGAAGGAGCGCCGCTTCGGCCGCATCATCAACATCGGCGGCTCCTGGGAGGTGCAGGACATCGTCAATTCCGCCAGCGTGATGAACGCGGCACGCACCGTCTACAGCAAGAGCTTGTCGCGCGAGGTTGGCCGCTACGGGATCACCGTCAACACCGTCGGGCCCGGCGTCATCATCAGCGAGCAGCTCGAGTCGCGTTTCCCGACGGTTGCGGACCGCGAAGCATTTGTGCGCATGCATGTTCCCGCAGGCCACTTCGGCGAACCGCGCGATCTGGCCGTGCTGGTGGCGCTGCTGGCCTCACCGCTGGGCCGCTACATCAACGGCGAAGTGATCGCTGTCGATGGCGGCATGCACCGCTTCGCGTTCTGAGTGTGCACACCATACGTCCGGCTTTCCTTGGGGCGCCAGTCATCGGCCAGTTGGTGCCGGCTGCCCTTACCGCGCATCGTCTCGCCGCGTTCATCCTCGATGTCGAGCGAGCCCTTCTTGCTGATGTAGCGGAAGTGCGCCGCCATGGCCTTTCTGCCCCGCCCTCTCTGAAAGCGATCGACCGAATCCGATAAAGCTGTTTTCCACACACCATCTGAAAAGGTGGCGAAGCATCAACTCATTGCGGCTGGCAAGGATCTCCGGACTGGCTCTTATGACGCAGTCGACGCGGTCTGGCGACAAGACGCTACAGCAGATCTTCCGGCACCAGCAGCCACATCAGTCGCAGCTTCAGCTGCTGCCAGAAGCCGGGGCTGGGTTCGTCCAGCCTGCGCTGTTCGATGTCGCCGTTGCGCGAGACCCAGACCAGGCCCACTCCGCCATCGGCGCCATCACCGAGCTTCACCTCGAAATCGACGTTGCGCTCGGGATCGAATACCTGCTGAACTCGCTGAGTGAAGGCCCGGCTATGGACCACGACACCGATTTCGTTGTTGATGTGCTCGGAGCGCGGATCAAGGTTCATCGAACCGACGAGCGTCGTCTCGCCGTCGATGAAAGCCATCTTGGCGTGCAGCCGGCCTGCGCTGGCACCCAGCAGGCGGCCGATACGCGAGTCGCTCTTCAGACGCTCGCTCGCCACCTCGAACAAGCGCACGCCGGACCTCAGCAGTTCGACGCGGTACTGCGAGTAGCCCACGTTGACCAGCGGCTCGTCACTGGCGACGAGCGAATTCGTGATGACGCGCACTTCCACGCCGCGCTGTCGCGCACGGGTCAGGCTGGCCACGCCTTCCTGGCCCGGAATGAAGTACGGAGAAAACAGCAGCAGCCGTTCGCGCGCCGTCCCCATCTCCTGCACGAAGCGCTGCTTGACTGTCATCGCGCCGCTGCGCTGGTCCTGCGCCTTCGCTGGCTCATCGACCCAGGCCTGCGCGCCGCCTGCCATCAAGATAAAACGGCGCGACAGCAGCTGCGCGCCCAGGGATGGGTCGCCGAACATGTCGGGCTCCGTCCGGGCCGGCGGCGCAGTGTCGCCGGCGGTCAGACGATCGAAAACGGCGACCCGTTCGGCCGGCCCGACGCTGCTGTGCACCAGCAGCTCAACGGGATAGACCATCGCGCTGTTCCAGTAGCGGTCGAATGCACCGTTCAACTCCGGCACGACAGCGCCGGCCACCAGCATGTCGAAGTCGATGAAGTTGGCGTCTGCATGGCGGAAGAAGTACTCGTCCGCCAGGTTGCGGCCGCCGACGACGGCCACCGAGCCATCGGCGACGAGCAGCTTGTTGTGCATGCGCTGGTTCAGGCGCTTGAAGTCGCGCAGGAAGTCGAGCGACCGCAGCAGCGACGAGGTTCGGCGCGCCGGAAACGGGTTGAAGATCCGCACCTCCACCTGTGGCACCGCGGCGAGGCCCAGCAGCAGCTCATCCATGCCGCTGGTATAGAGGTCGTCGACGAGCAGGCGGACACGAACGCCGCGTGCCGCCGCTTCGCGCAGGGCGCGCAGCACGCTGCGCCCGATGCTGTCGTCCGCGACGTGGTAGTACTGCACGTCGAGCGACAGCGTGGCGCGCCGCATCAATTCGAGGCGCGCATCGAGTGCGACGCTGGCTTCTGGCATCGGCCACAGGCCGGACTGCGCGGGCGGGATGTTCGCGTCGCGCGCCACGCCGCCGAGAGTCGTATCAGGTGTCGCGACGAGCGCGTGGCTGTCGGGCCGGACGGGGAACTCGGGCAGCGCAGCACATCCGCCGATCACGAAGGCGCTGACGACGAGACACCAGCTGCGGAGGAAGGCGCCGAGGCAAACGAGGGCAACCCGAGACATGCCGCTGCGCTGTGCCACCTCAATAACCCGTTGGTGACGCAGCATCGGCCGACGCAACGCCGGTTTGCCGGAAGCGCTCGGCAAGCGACCGCGCGGCGCGCGCCAGCATCGTCGCCTCGACGCCCACCGCGACGAAGCGCGCGCCGAGCGCGATGCTGCGCCGCGCGAGGCCTTCGTCGATCGCCAGCAGGCCCGGCGCCTTGCCGGCCGCAAGGATGCGGGCGATCGCCTGTTCGATCGCGGCCACCACTTCCGAGTGGTTAGGCTGGCCGAGGTAGCCCATCGACGCCGACAGGTCCGACGGGCCGATGAAGACGCCGTGCACGCCATCGACGGCCGCGATCTCGTCGAGCTGCTCCAGCGCCGCGACGGTCTCCACCTGTACCAGCAGGCAGACCTGCTGGTTGGCCTCGTGCAGGTAGTTCGGCAAGCCGGACCAGCGCGACGAGCGGGCCAGGCCGCTGCCGACGCCGCGCACGCCATGCGGCGGATAACGCATGGCCCGGACCAGCGCCCTCGCCTGCTCGGCAGTCTCGACCATCGGCACCAGCAGCGTGGTGGCGCCGATCTCCAGCACCTGCTTGATCAGCACGGTGTCGCCCTGCGCTATGCGCAGCACCGGATGCACGGGATAAGGCGCCACCGCCTGCAGTGCCGCGAGCATCGAGCGCAGGTCGTTCGGGCCGTGCTCGCCGTCGATCAGCAGCCAGTCGAAGCCGGCGGTGGCGCACAACTCGGCGGCGTAGGGGTCGGCCAGGCCGAGCCACAGGCCGATGCGGGCGCCGGGCTCGGCAATGGCAGCTTTGAAGGGATTGGCAGGTGTATGCATCAGACGAAGCGGACTGAGATGGAACCGAGTGGACCGTAGTCGGCGTGGAAGGTGTCGCCCGCGGCGCAGGCCACCGGGCGAGTGAACGACCCGCCGAGCACGATCTCGCCGGCGGCCAGGCCCTCGTCAAAAGCGGCCAGCTTGTTGGCCAGCCAGGCCACACCGTGGCCCGGGTGGTTCAGCACGGCGGCGCCGAGGCCGGATTCCTCGATCACGCCGTTCTTGTAGAGCAGCGCGCCGGCCCAGCGCCAGTCCACCGCGTCGGGCCGCATCGGACGTCCGCCGAGCACGATGCCGGCGTTGGCCGCGTTGTCGGCAATGGTGTCGAGCACCTTGCGTGGCGTTTTCGTCACGCGGTCGAACTGCTCGATGCGCGCGTCGATGAGCTCGAGCGCCGGCGTCACGTAGTCGGTCGCGTTCAGCACGTCGAAGAGCGTGACGCCCGGTCCCTTCAGCGGCCGCGCGAGCACGAAGGCAAACTCGACCTCGAAGCGTGGCACCAGGTAGCGCGCAGCCTCGACCTCGCTGCCGTCCCGGATCAGCATGCTGTCGAGCAGCGTTCCGTAGTCAGGCTCGGTGATTTGAGAGGCGATCTGCATCGCGCGCGAGGTCAGGCCGATCTTGTGGCCGAAGATGCGTCGGCCGGCCGCCTGCTGCAGCCGCACCCATTCGCGCTGGATGGCGTAGCTGTCGGCAATCGCCATCTCGGGAAAGCGCTTCGAGAACTGTTCGATCGGGACGCGATCACGTTCCGATTGATCGAGTTGGCGCGCGAGCGCTACGTGTACCTCGGGTGCCAGCATGCGGGTGTCTCCAGGGCAAGGACTGCCGCGCGAATTCTGGTGCACGCGTCGGCCCCGCACAATCAAACGAATCGGGTCCGGTATCAAGCCACGCTTGATGATGAACGCAGCAGCGCGATCTCGGCCAGCAGATCGTCCAGGCCTGCGCGCAGCAGCTGCAGCGTCACATCGTCGGCGATGCGCTCGTTCACGAGTTTCTTGTCGACGGTGGGAATCGCGAGCTGCTGGCGCGCCAGTGGCCGGGCCAGGGTCGCTGCCAGCACGTCGCGGATCTGCCCCTGCGCGCGCACGCCGCCGAACAGGCCTGGCGAAGTGGTGATGATCAGCGCCGGCTTGCCTTTCAGCGGCGATGCGAATCCCGGCCGGGAGGCCCAATCGAGCGCGTTCTTCAGCACACCGGAGATGCCGTAGTTGTATTCCGGCGAGCCAATGACCAGGCCGTCGCATCCCGCGATGGCCTGCTTCAGTGCGCGCACCGGCTCGGGCAGCGCGTCGCCTTCAAAATCGGCGTTGTAGGGCGGAATCTCGTGCAGCAGCGCGACATCGAGCTGCGCCCGCCCATCGACCAGCGGCGCCAGGCTGCGCAGCACCGCGCTCGTGTTCGATGCGAGGCGCAAGCTGCCGGAGATCGCCAGCAGGCGCGGCAGGGGAGCATCAGGAGAGGTCATGTGCCATGTCTTTCATCAGTTATCGGATGTTGCCGGCACCTGTTCCGAACCTGGCGGCCCAGTCCTGCACCGGGTGGAAGCCTGGGTCCGCCCGGCAGGCGGCTTCGGTCTCGGCCCAGATGCGCTCGTCAGGCTGCTCCAGGTCCAGCGGATCGCCATGCGGCTGCGGAACGTACCACGGCGTGTCGAGGTAGACCTCGATCGTATTCGCTTCCAGATCCTCGAAGTAGATGGACAAGGCGTTGCCATGGTTCATCGCGCGCATCTTCGCGGCGCCTTCGGCCAGCGCGCTGGCACGCACGCGGCGCAGGTCGTCAATGGCAGCGACCTTGAACGACATCTGCATCACCGTGCTCGGCGCGTCCGCCGGCCGGCCGCCGGCGAGCACGAGTTGGTGATGCTGCGTCGGCGAGCCGCTGAGGAAGTTCAGCTGGCACTTGAAGTTGGCGCCGACGCCCTCGTCGGTCAGGTGCAGGCCGAAGACCCGCGTGTAGAAGCGGGTCATCGCGTCGATGTCGCGGACGAAGATGCCGAAATGGGACAACTGCGGGATCGTGCTCATGACTCTCTCGTTCACGGATGAAGAATGATCTTGCCGACCTGGACACCGGGCCCCAGCGCGTCGACGACCCCGGCGATCTCGTTACCGGGAACAGCCGGCAGCGGCGGCATCCACTTGTAGCGGCAGGTGCGCATCAACACATCGGGCCGGCCGATCAGGACGGCGCGCATGCTGTTCATCGTTGCCCGTCGTGCACCGCGACCTGGTCCTTGCGCAAGCCACCTAACCTTTGATGGACGCGGCCTCCGTCGGCCATCACCAGCGCGAAGAGGATCTCGTTCGGCCGGGGCCCGTCCTGCACGCCGACCTCCATCGCATTGAAGTGGCTGCGCACGTAAGCGGCGTGGATGTAGTGCAAGGGCACCATCAGCCGGTAGCCCGCCGATGCAACGGCCTTGGCCGCCGGCACGATGGCCTTGGGCTCGCCGAGCACCGAGCGCATCGCCCAGCCGCCGGCCTCATGCCAGACGGCGCCATGCTCGAGTTCACCGCCGACACCCACGATCGCGGCCTTGCCGTAGGCCTCGACGCGGTCCTTGCCGAGCGCGGCCGCGGCTTCCTCGGCCAGTTCGAGGCCCAGCGCTCGCAGCTCGGCCATGAAGGGCAGCAGGTCGGGCTCGTGGCGGCCGGCGTAGGGGTTGAGCACCACCGCGCCGGCCGCGGCCATGCGCAGCGGCACGGCGGCGGGCGGTCCGCCTTCGTGGTGGATCGTCTCGATCGCCAGCAGGCGCTTGCGGATTTGAATCAAGGACATCAGGTTCTCCTTACAAACGCGCGATCCCGGCCTCGGCCACGACCTGCGTCCACTTCTTCACTTCGGCGGCGACCATCGCGGCCATCTCCTGCGGCGTGCTGCCGCGCGCTTCGCCGCCCATCTCCTCGAGCCGCGCCTTCACGGCATCCACCTGCAGCGCCTTCTGCGTTTCGGCGTGCAGGCGGTCGACGATGGGCTGCGGCGTGCCGGCGGGCAGCATCCAGCCGGCCCAGGAACTCACGTCATAGCCCGCCACGCCCTGCTCTGCGATGGTCGGCACATCGGGCATCAGCGGCCAGCGGCGAGCACCAGTGATCGCCAGCGCACGCAGCTTGCCGGCCTTCAACTGGCCGAGCACGGCCGTCGGCGGCGCGATGATCAGCGGAATCTCGCCACCGAGCAACGCGGTGACCGCGGCCGAATCGCCGCGGAAAGGCACATGCAGCAGCTTCACGCCCGCCATCTTCGACAGCAGTTCGCCGATCAGGTGGTGGGTCGAGCCGACGCCGGCGGTGCCGTAGGCAACGCTTTCGGGCGAGGCCTTGGCCGCCGCGATGGCGTCGGACAGGTTGCGAAACTTCGAGCCCGGCGCTGTCACGACCAGGAACGGGAAGAAGGTGATCGTCGACACCATCTGGAAGCTGTCGACGGTCTTGTAGGGCAGCTTCTCGTACAGCGCGCCGGCCACCGCATGGCCGCCGGTGGCCAGCAGCAGCGTGTGGCCATCGGGCGCGGCGCGCGCGACCGCGCCCGAGGCCAGCGTGCCACCCGCGCCGGCGACAGCCTCGACCACCAGCGCCTGGCCCAGCCCCTTGGCCATCTCGTTGCCGACCACGCGGGCGATGGTGTCGGCATTGCCCCCGGTGGCAAAGCCCTGCACGGCCTTGATCGGTCGCGCCGGCCACGACTGTGCGTGCGCTGCGGGCCAGCAGGCCGCGGCCAGGCCCGCGGCCGCGAATGTGCGGCGTTGCATTGCGTGTCTCCTCGATTCGTCGTCGTCGATGACGGCCTGATCAGGCCTGCGCGACCACGGCATTGCGCAGCGTGCCGATGCCCTCGATCTCGACCTCGACCATGTCGCCCGCCCTCATGAAGCGCTGCGGCTTGCGGCTCCAGCCGACGCCTGCGGGCGTGCCGGTGGCGATCACGTCGCCCGGCATCAGCGTGAAGATCGTCGATGCATAAGCAATCAGGCGCGGCACCGGGAAGATCATGTGGCCGGTGTGGCTGTCCTGCACTGTCTCGCCGTTCAGCCGCGTCTGCAGCCGCAGCGCACGCCCGGGCTCGATCTCGTCGGCCGTCACCATCCACGGGCCGAACGGGCCGGTGCCCTCGAAGTTCTTGCCGGAGGCGATCTGCTTGGCGTGGAACTGCCACTCGCGCACGCTGACGTCGTTGTAGATCGAGTAGCCGGCCACGTGCTCCCAGGCGCGCTCGGCCGGGATGTCGCGGCCGGGCTTGCCGATGATCACGGCCAGCTCGCCCTCCCAGTCCAGCGTATCGGACACACGCGGCTTGACCACCGGCTGCCCGTGGCCGACCTGCGAGCGCCAGACGCGCAGAAAGATCGGCGGCTCTTCCGACAGCTCGCGCTGCATGCCCGCGGCCAGCACTTCCTGGTGATGGTCCATGTAGTTGCGCACCGCGCAGACGATCTTTTCGGGCCGCGGAATCACCGGCAGGAAGCTCAGACCGGCCAGCGGCCGTTCGGCTTTCAGGCCTTCAGTGACCTGCGCGCGGCGGCCGTAGGCCTCGCTGCCGAGGAACTCGGCCAAGGTGGCGCATCCGGTGCGTGCCGACAAGGGCGCGACGCCATCACCGATGACCACGCCCCACTCTTCACGGTCTCCATCGAGATAAGACAGCAACTTCATTCGTTTCTCCTGTGAGTTCAGTAATAGGCTTAAAGATACGTTTTACACATAAAACGTTGCATGGGCATAAACCCTTAATAAACCTGCAAAATTGGCTGATGGACAATGCCTGCCCATGGACAAGAAGGTCGAATCACCGGACGCAGCCGCACCGCTGGCCGTCGAGCGTGCCTACCGGGAGCTGCGTCGCGCACTGGTGCGCGGCGACTACGCGCCTGGAGCGCGGCTGCGCATGGAAGAGCTGACGCAGCGGTTCACGGTCAGCAGCAGCCCGCTGCGCGAGGCGCTGAACCGGCTCTCCGGGCAGGGGCTGGTCAAGATCCTGGAGAACCGCGGCTTCCGTGTCGCGCCGCTGACGGCCCAAGGCGTCAGCGATCTGGCGCGCGTGCGCTTGCTGGTGGAGTGCGAGGCGCTACGCGACGCCATCGGGCATGGGGACGACACCTGGGAAGCGCAGGCGGTGGCCGCCGGACATGCGCTGGCGTTGTGCGAGCGCCGCCTGGGCGACGAGCCGCGCGCGCTGGACGACGACTGGTCCGCGCGGCATCGGCAATTTCACCTCTCGCTGTACGCCGCCTGCACCTCGCCGATGCTGCTGGACCTGGCGGACATGCTGTTCGACAACGCCGAGCGCTACCGTCTCTGGGCTGCACGCCATCGACAGTCGCCTCGCCACAAGCACGATGAGCACCAGCAGTTGCTGAAGGCTGTGCTGGCCCGCGAGGCAGACAAAGCCGTGGCGCTGCTGCGCACGCACATCACGCGCACGGAGCAACTGGTCGTTGCCGCGCTGCAAGGCGTGGCAAACGACATGCTGTAGGCTGAAGCGGCCACCCGGTACCTTTTGGAGGAAGAGCGAGCCGGCAAGGCATCGCTCTCGACGGCGTGCTACCTGCTGGATCCGGTGGTCGCGTGCATCGGCCATCTGCAGTTCGACCAAGTGCGCGACGGGACGCCGAGACCTTGTCGTGGACAAGCGGCTGGTAGACGGCAAATCAGCATCCGCATGGCCGCCAGGGTCTGCGTGCCGACGCGCAGGCCGATCACATCGCGCACATCGCGCACATCGCGCACATCGCGCCTTCAGCGTACTGGGCGCGGATGTTGGCAAAACGCTGATTCGTTTTGCCCGCGATGTGCTTCACAACAGGCTTGGGGACAAGTACTACGTGGCCGCTATCGCCTCCTACGGCGGCGCCTCGGCGAACGACTCGATGCTCAAGAGCATGCTCACCGCAGGTGTGGCTTCGCTTGAATCTTCCGGCCCGCCACGCTACTATACGTTTCGTATAGTCATTTGAGCCGTCGCCAACATCAACATGAAGATCGGACATGAAGCCACCGCACCTGCTGCAGATCCGCGCCTTCGGAGTTCAGCATGCCGTCGGCGCTCCGGCGCCACGCGAAAGCGCCGCCGCACGTCCGAGACAGCGGCCGTTGCCGCGGGCCCGCTGGCCGGGCCGGACAGCTACCGGGTCCCGAGTCGGCGGAATACGGCAAGCGACATCGTCGGCTCACTCACGGCGGCCTTGCCTGCAGCCCAGCCAAGCATGGAGGCCATCGGGTCAGCCCCAGGCAACCCCGCCGTCTTTCGATGCCGACTCGCTTCAGCTGAGCGAGGCCATTTGATAATGAGACATGGCAAACAAAACCTATGGTCAGCTCTGCCCAATGGCCAGGGCGCTGGACATCCTGGGCGATCGCTGGACACTTCTGCTGATACGCGAGCTGCTGCTGGGCCCCAAGCGCTTCAAGGACTTGTTGGCCATGCTGCCCGCGATGGGCACGAATCGGCTTTCCGAACGCCTGGCCATGCTGGTGGACAACGGCGTCATTCGCCCGACCACTCTGCCGGCATTGGCTGCCGCGCCGGCCTACGAGCTGACCGAGTTGGGCGAACAGTTACGCAAGCCAATGATTGCACTGGGCTTGTGGGGCTTGAACCTGCCCGTGGACGAGCGCATCGACCCCTCGAGTGCACGCGCAGAGTTGATCGCGCTGTGTCTGACCGGCGTGAGCGATCCCACGACCAGCGCCGGTTTGCACGAGGTCGTCGAGTTCCGGATCGGCGCAGAAACCTTCCACATACAGATCAACGACGGCAAAGTGCTGGCGCGCTCCGGGGCGCCTGCGGAGCCAGCCGACCTGCAGGCAGAGTGCGACATGGACACGTTCATGGCCTTGGCCTTGCGGCAGATCACGCCCTCGAGCGCGCTCCGCAAGGGGCAGGTCAGGCTGTTGCGCGGCAGCCAGCCGGCCTTCACTCAAGTATTCAAGATCCTCGAGTACAGGCCCTGAGGCTCGCTGCCCGGTCACCGGGCAATCGACATCGGCATTCATTTGAAGCGGACCGACAAGCGCTTGCCGCCCGTGCCGTCGCGCCCCGCCGCCGGAGGGACTAGCGATGAGTGCCTCCTACGACTTCGACTACATCGTCATTGGCTCGGGCTTCGGCGGCGGCGTATCGGCTTGCCGGCTGACCGAGAAGGGCTACTCCGTCGGCGTGATGGAGATGGGTCGGCGCTGGAAGGCCGAAGACTTTCCCAAGTCCAACGGGGACTCGGGCCGCCACATCTGGCGGCCGGGCATGCGCATGTTCGGCTTCGACAACATTCGACTGCTCCGCCACATACAGCACTACGCGACGGCAGAGCCCATGCTGGGCGTGACCGACAACAAGCTGCTGGGAGAGGCCGATAAAGCAGCGAGGCTCGCTGCCGCGCATCCGCGACGATCTCGGCAAGCGGATTCGCACCAACGCCGAGTCCCTCATCGGCGTGCGCTTTCCCGCGCATGACAAAAGCATGTCAGCGGGCGTGGCGGGCGGCGCCGCCGTCTACATCGACGAGCAAACCCACATCGCATTCCCACGAAAGCCACCCTTGAAGCCACACCACCCCCGAGAACTCGCCATGGTCACGCCGCGCTTGTCTGAGCCAGATCTGTTGAATCGGCCCTTGCATCTGCCCAATGGCAGCGTGCTGCGCAACCGTCTCGCCAAGGCCTCGATGAGCGAGACGCTGGCCACCTATGACAACCATCCGACGGCCAAGCATGTCGAGTTGTACCGGCGCTGGGCCGCCTCCGGTATCGGATTGCTGCTCACCGGCAACGTGATGATCGACCGGCGCGCACTTGGAGAGCCCGGCAATGTGGTGATCGAGGATGAGGCCGACCTGCCGATGCTGCGGGCATGGGCGCGCGCCGCCACGGACCAGGGCACGGCCTTGTGGGTGCAGCTCAACCATCCCGGCAAGCAGTCGCCGAAGGGGCTGAATGCCGTCAATCTGTCGCCATCGGCCATCCCCTTTCGCGAAGACATGGCGTCGTTTTTTGACACGCCGCGCGAAGCCACCACCGCCGAAATCCTGGACATCATCCAGCGCTTCGGACGCAGCGCGGCGATCTGCAAGAAGGCCGGCTTCAGCGGGGTGCAGATCCACGGCGCCCACGGCTATCTGGTCGGCCAGTTCCTGTCTCCTCATCACAACCATCGCACGGATGAGTGGGGCGGCAGCCCGGAAAACCGTCGTCGCTTCGTCATGGCCGTCTACGCCGAGATTCGCCGCCAGGTTGGCCCGGATTTTCCCGTCACCATCAAGCTCAACTCAGCGGACTTCCAGCGCGGTGGCTTCACCGAAGAGGAGTCGATGGCGACCATCCTCGAGCTCGCCGGTGCCGGAATCGATCTGATCGAGATCTCCGGCGGCACGTACGAGGCCCCAGCGATGAGTGGCGCCTTTCAGCAGCCGAAGACGGCCTCGACGGCAGCACGTGAAGCGTATTTCCTCGAGTTCGCAGCGAAAGTGCGGGCGAAGGTGCAAGTGCCGCTGATGGTCACCGGCGGCTTCCGTACCGCGGAGGGCATGAACGCGGCGCTGCGTACCGGCGCACTCGACATCGTCGGACTGGCTCGATTGATGGCCATTGACCCCGACGCGCCTGTTGCCCTGCTGCGCGGGCGCGACAGCGTGCAGCGCGTACGACCGATCACCACGGGGATCAAGCCAGTGGACCGCATGGGCATCATGGAGATCCTCTGGTACACGCGGCAGCTCAAACGCATCGCAGAGGGAAGCAGCCCTCGTCCCGGCGAAAGCGGCTTGGTGGCGCTCATCAAGGGTCTGATGACGAGCAGTTGGGGAACCTACCGCACCAGGCGCATGCGCGCTTGATCGGTGGCGGTCGTCCCTTCAATCACTGGAAACTCACCTCGTGCGCAACCTACTCAAAGCAGTCGCCCTGATCTTCGCGTTGGCGACACCGTTCACTTCCTGGGCAGCGGACCCGGGTGATGGTTCGCAAGACAATGCCAAAGCCAGTCAGCCGGCAGCGTCGCAGACAACGGGAGTCACGTGGACCAACGTGCCGACGCAAACCCTTTCCGCGGGAGGCGTGGACTTCGCATACCGCGAACTCGGGGAACGAAACGGCGGGACGCCGCTCGTGTTCCTGAACCACCTGGCCGCGGTGCTGGACAACTGGGACCCCCGCGTTGTCGACGGTATTGCGGCAAAGCACCACGTGATCGTGTTCGACAACCGCGGTGTCGGCGCGTCCACTGGTACGCCAGCCAATTCGATCGAGCAAATGGCGGACGATGCCATCACCTTCATCAAGGGGATGGGCTTCAAGCAGGTCGACCTCTTCGGCTTCTCGATGGGCGGAATGATTTCGCAGGAAATCGTGCTGAATGAACCACAACTCGTTCGCAAGATGATCCTGGCGGGGACCGGCCCGGCTGGCGGAGAAGGCATCAGCGCGGTGGCCGGCGTCGCGAACTATGACCTGGTCCGAGGTCTGTTCACGGGCCAGGATCCGAAGCAGTACTTGTTCTTCACTCGCACGCCCAATGGCATCGAGGCGGGCAAAGCGTTTCTGGAACGATTGAAGGAGCGCTCGCAGAACCGTGACAAAGAGATCGCCGTCAGTGCCTATGTGGCGCAGCTTCAGGCGCTCAGCGCTTGGGGTCAGAAGAAGGCCGCCGATCTCTCGCTGATCAAGCAGCCCATCCTCGTCGTCAATGGCGATGACGACCGGATGGTCCCGACGCCCAATTCGCGCGACCTGACGCGGCGGCTTCCGAACAGCACCCTCGTCATCTATCTCGACGCCGGCCATGGCGGAATTTTTCAACACCACACCGACTTCGTGCCGAAGGCTCTCGACTTCCTCGCGCGTTAAGGCTGCAGCCGGCGCGGCCGCAGCGACGCACACGGCCTTGGCAGAGACACACCTACCTCACCTGATGGAAGACCAGATCATGACCGATACGCACCTTACCGCTCCGACTCGATTCGTGGACGTCGATGGCAACAACTACGCCTATCGCCGCTGGGGCGATACCACGACGGGGCAGCCGCCACTGTTCCTTCTCCAGCACTTCCGCGGTGGCATGGACCATTGGGACCCTCTGATGACCGACGGCCTCGCCGCGGGACGAGAGGTGATCCTCTACAACGGGCGCGGCGTCGCATCGTCCTCGGGGAAGCCACGTACCCGCATCGAACACATGGCTGACGATGCGGCGGCCGTCATTCGCGCACTTGGCCTGAACAAGGTCGACGTGGTGGGGTTCTCGCTGGGTGGCTTCCAGGCCCAGGACCTGACGCGCCGTCATCCTGATCTTGTGCGCAAGCTCATGCTGCTTGGCACCGGGCCACGAGGCGGGAATCCAGATTCGGACCCAGGCGTGCTCGAGGCGGCTCCGCGTCCGGTGCCGACTCTGGAGGATTTCCTGTTCCTGTTCTTCGGTCGATCAGAGGCCGCAAAGAAGGCCGGCCGCGATTTCTGGAACCGCCGTCACCAACGGGTGGATCAGGATCCTCCGAGTTCCCCGGAGGTGATTCAGGCGCAAGTCGAGGCCAACATGTACTACCTGCCGAAGCTCGATGTGAATGACCCGTTTGCTCACCTGCGCGAGATCAAGCAGCCGACGTTCATCCTGAACGGCGTCAATGACGTGATGATCCCGACCCTCAATTCCTGGCACATGGTTCAGAACATTCCGAATGCTCAACTGTTCGTCTACCCTGATGCCGGGCACGGCGCCCAGTTCCAGTACCCCGACCGATTCCTGAACCACGCCATTCAGTTCCTTGACCGAGAGTGAAGCAAGACGTCGGCACTCGGCTCACACACTCATCGAATACACCCACAAGACGATCATGCTGAAATTCAAACTCCTGCTGTGGGCTCTGACAAAGTTGTTGCAGAGGACCATCAAGAACAACCCCGGCTGCGCCAACTACGTGAAAGGCAAGGAGTTGACGTTCCAAATGCAAACGCTCGCTGGAGTTGGCCGTCATTTCACCATCAAGAATGGCGCAATCAAGTCTGCTTCGGGGCTTACCAAGTCACCGCAGTTCACGATGACCTTCAGAGACGCGGCCAAGGGCTTCGCGATTCTTTCTGCAAAAGACGGCAAGGAGGCATTTCTCGGAGCGTTGCGCGATGAGGACCTTGTCATCAAAGGTGATTTTGTCGAGGTGATGTGGTTTCAAGGATTGACCGAGTACCTGCAGCACAAGAAGCAGCAGGGAATCTAGTGTAGTGCGCCACTCTGTTCTGTACTTATCCAGCGGCGGTGGCGAGAGCGGCCTTCGCCCGCGTAACCTTTGTCAGGATGTCGGACGCACTGGCGGTCCAGATGAACGGCTTGGGATCGATGTTGTGATGGGCGACGTACAAGTCAATCGCCAGTTCGAGTTCTGCGACGCTGGTGAAGCTGTCACGCCGGATGCGCCTGTCGGTGATGTCGCGGAAGAAGCGCTCGACCCTGTTCAGCCACGATGCGCTGGTCGGTGTGAAGTGCATGACGAAGCGCGGGTGGCTGGCCAGTCACTTTTGCACCTCGGGGTGGCTGTGCGTGGCGTAGTTGTCGACGATCAGGTGCAGGCTCAGGTGCTTGGGTGTACGGCGATCAATGAGCGGCTGGCCGGTGGTGCCGCCCCTGTGGATAACGGGTCCCGCAGCGGTCCCGCAGTGACAAAAAGGACTTGGATCTTTCAACCCAAGTCCTTGTCACATGGTGCGGCTGGCAGGAATCGAACCCACGACCCCTTGGTTCGTAGGCGGTCATCGAAAGTTGCGACGCTGTCGCAAGATTCGTAGCTCGCATGGTGCAGTGCATCGGCGAAATCGATGCCAGCTTCGCAGTTGAAGAGCGCTTGCTCGACGGCACCACGGTCTTCGACGGTGATGTGTGCCTGCTCAAACAGGTGCCGCATGACGGATGCCACCTCGGCCTGGTCGAAGCCATCAGGATCGCGTCGCATCGCCGCACCGCCTCGACCACATCGCGCCGGGTCGATCGCGCCGGTCGAGTTCGTCAGACTGCAAGGCGTCAGCCCTCTTGGCGACAAGTCGTGGGCGTCATGCCCCAATGCCGCCCTTCCCTCTCGGTCAATCGAGCGTCAAGTTCGCCGCGGTGATGACATCGCGCCAGGAGGCGGTCTCCTGTCGAATCAGTTCCGCGAATGCCGCAGGCGACATCTTGGGCAGTTCGTAGCCGAATGTGCGATAGCGCTCGGCCACCGTGGGATTGGCCAACACTTCGGCGATGTCGGCAGCAACGCGAGCACGCACCGCGGCAGGCGCCGTTGCCGGAGCGAACAGGCCGGCCCAGGCGCTGACTTCGAATCCACGCACAAAGGCCAATTCGGAAGTGGCAGGCACGTTCGGGTGTTGAGCATCCCGGGCGGGAGCAGCCAGCGCGATGAATCGCAGACGACCTGCCTTCTCCAGCGGTCCCGCACTCGCGATGCTCCCCAGCGCCCAGTTCACCTCCTGCGATGAAACCGCGGCGTAGAGCGCACCGAAGTCGCGGAACGGAACATGAACCATTTTCGTGCCTGTCATGGACTGCAGGCGCAGCGCCCCAATGTGGCCCGGACTCCCCACGAACCACGATCCGTAGAACATGGCGTCCTGCTTCTCTCGGGCTTTGGCGATCAAGTCATCCAGGGTCTTGATGGGACTGTCCGCAGCCACAGTCACAAAGAACGGCGTGCGCAGAATCATGCCCAATGGCGCGAAGTCCGCCGCCACGTTGTAGGGCAGCTTCTTGTAGGTGTGAGGGTGGGTCGTGATGTGGTTGCTGTCCAGTTGGATGAGATCGTGGCCATCGGTCACGCCCTGCTTGAACTGGCTCACGGCGATGAACCCGCCGCCGCCGGGCTTGTTGTCGACCACCACCGGCTGACCCCACTTCTTTCCCAGGTGCTCGGCGACCAGGCGCAAAGCCGCGTCAGGGCCGCTTCCCGCCGGGAACGGCGTCGTCGTCCGAACGGGTTTGCTGGGAAAGGTCTGGGCCATGGCCCGTTCAGCCAGAAGCGGCGAGAGTGCGGCTGCACCACAGCCGGCGATGACCTGGAGTGCTTTGCGGCGATCGTTCATGGGTTTCAGTCTCCTTGGATTCGATGTCGTCATGCCACCGCGGGCGCGCTCGAGCGGGTCTTCAGGAGATCGAGCGCGACGTCCACGATCATGTCTTCTTGCCCGCCGACCATGCGCCGGCGACCCAACTCGACCAGGATGTCCACGGTCTTGAGCTCGTACTTCCTTGCCGCCAACTCGGCGTGGCGCAGGAAGCTGGAATACACGCCGGCATAGCCCAGCGCGAGCGTCTCGCGATCCACGCGCACCGGCCGGTCCTGCAAGGGGCGCACGATGTCGTCGGCGGCATCCATGAGCTTGTAGAGGTCACAGCCGTGGTTCCAGCCGAGTCGCTCTGCCGCGGCGATGAAGACCTCCAGCGGCGCATTGCCGGCGCCGGCGCCCATGCCGGCGAGACTCGCATCGACGCGGTCGCAACCTTCTTCGACGGCGACGATGGAGTTGGCGACGCCGAGACTCAGGTTGTGGTGGGCGTGCATGCCGGTCAGCGTCTCGGGCTTCAGCACGTCCTTGAAGGCTCGGAAGCGCTCGCGCACGTCGTTCATGCCGAGCGCACCGCCGGAGTCCACGACGTAGCAGCAGGTGGCGCCGTAGCTTTCCATCAGCTTGGCCTGCTGCGCCAGTGCCTGCGGCGTACTCATGTGGCTCATCATCAGGAAGCCCACCGTATCCATGCCGAGTTCGCGCGCGTACTCGATGTGCTGGCGCGAGATGTCGGCCTCGGTGCAATGGGTGGCGATGCGGACCACGCGCGCACCGGCCTGGTAGGCCGCCTTCAGGTCATGCACGGTGCCGATGCCGGGTAGCAGGAGCGTCGCAATCTTCGCGTGCTGCACCACGTCGGCCACGGCCTCGATCCATTCGATGTCGGTGTGCGCGCCGAATCCGTAGTTGAAGCTGCCACCCTGAAGACCATCGCCATGGGCGACTTCGATCGAGTCGACGCGGGCGTCATCCAGCGCCTTGGCAATCTGGCGCGCGTGCTCCACCCTGTACTGATGGCGGATGGCGTGGCTGCCGTCGCGCAGCGTGACGTCGGAGACGTAGATCTTCTTTGCCGGATCGTGGACCATGGTCGTCTTTCGTCAATCGTGAGTCAGCTTGGCCAGCATGCGCGCAGCCACCCTGTCCGCCGTGCGCAGCGCTGCGCTGGTCATGATGTCGAGGTTGCCGGCGTAGGCGGGCAGGTAGTGCGCGGCGCCCTCCACTTCCAGGAAGATCGAAGTCTTCAGCCCATGCATGCGCAAGCCCACGCCCGGAATGCGGATCGGGTTCGCGGCATCGATGCGGTCGAACTGCAGCTTCTGCTTCAGCCGGTAACCTGGCACGTAGCTCTGAACCGCAGCGACCATCTGCGCCACCGATTCGGCGATCCGCGCCGCGTCGGCGGGTTCGCTGAGCGTGTAGACCGTGTCGCGCATGATCAGCGGCGGCTCGGCCGGATTGAGCACGATGATGGCCTTGCCACGGGCAGCGCCACCCACGCCCTCGATCGCACGCGAGGTGGTCTCGGTGAACTCGTCGATGTTGGCCCGCGTGCCCGGCCCGGCGCTGCGGCTGGAGATGCTGGCGACGATCTCGCCGTAGTGCACCTTGGCCACCCGCGACACAGCGGCCACCATCGGAATGGTGGCCTGGCCGCCGCAGGTCACCATGTTGACGTTCTGCGCGTCGAGGTGGTCCTGCCCGTTGACGACCGGAATGCAGTACGGCCCGATGGCCGCAGGCGTCAGGTCCACCATCCGGATGCCGGGCTTCAGAGAGCGCAGGAAGGCATCGTTCTTCACATGCGCGCCGGCGGAGGTCGCATCGAACACGATGTCGATGTCCGCAAACACCGGCAACCGAACCAGCCCTTCGACGCTTTCGTGCGTGGTGGCAACGCCGAGTCGGGCGGCACGCGCCAGGCCATCAGAGGCGGGGTCGATGCCGACCATGGCGCCCATGTCAATGTGTTGGCCATGGCGAAGGATCTTGATCATCAAGTCCGTGCCGATGTTGCCGCTGCCGATGATGGCAACCTTCAGTTTGCGCTCAAGCATTCTTGGCTTCTTTCGTCGTGCTGGCTTTGCACACACCGCCGACACCCCAGTGCGCCGGCGGCACCTCCTGGAGGATCACGCGGATGGATTCGCGCGGCGCGCCGATGGCATCGACAGCCGCTTCGGTGAGCCGGAAGATCAGCGCGGCCTTCATGTCGGCGCTGCGTCCTTCGAGCAAGGTGACCTGGATCAGGGGCATGGGAATCTCGTTTGGAACGCGACGACTGCTTGCACGGCCACCTCAGGCAACGGTGTTGAACTCGACACGGCCCAGCCCTTGCATTTCCAGCATCACGTGCTGTCCAGGCAGCAAGGCCTCGGCGGCGGTCGCGCCACCGGCCATGACGATCCATCCCGCCTGCAGCGGCTCGCCCGCAGCGGCGCTCAAACGCGCGGCTGCGACGAGTGAGCGCAGCGGGTGGCCGAGGATGCCGGCGGTACTGCCGACCTGCCGCGCCGTGCCGTTGATCGACATCAGCAGCCCGCGGTTGGCGAAGTCCTGGCGCGGATCGCACCACGGCCCGATCACATAGCCCGAAGACGATGCGTTGTCGGCGACGACGTCGCCGAGCGTGAACTTGAAGTTGTCGAAACGCGAATCGATGATCTCGAGCGCCGGCGCAATGGCGGCCACGGCATCGAGCGCCTCGGGCAGGCTCACGGCAGCCGGCAGCGGCTTGGCCAGCAGGAAAGCCAACTCGGGCTCCACGCGCGGATGCACGAAGCGCCGTAGCGAAACAGGCGCACCGTCCGTTTCGGCCATCGCGTCGGTCAGGCGCCCCCAGATCATGTCGAGCACACCCATCTGGACCATCTTTGCGCGGCTGGTGAAGCCCATCTTCATGCCGGTGCGGCGCTCGCCGCGTGCAAGCCGCCGAGCGATAGAGGCGGCCTGGATGGCGTAGGCCTCGGTTTCGCCAATGCCTTCCTGCTCCGCGAATTGCGCGATGGCGCGTGCGTGGTACGCCGCGGAGTCGACCACTTCGGCCAAGGCGGCGATGCGTTGCTCGTTCATGCCTGCTGCTCCTCGAAGACGGCGCGCACCGAGCCCAGCCCTTCGATGCGCGCCTCGAAAACATCACCGGGCCGGACCGGGACCATCGGTCCCAACGCGCCGGTCAGGACCACGTCGCCGGCCCGCAGGCCCCGACCGAGCTCGGCCATCTTGTTGGCCAGCCACAGCGCGGCATTCAACGGGTGCCCCAGGCAGGCCGCACCAGCGCCCAGCGACACCTGTTCGCCAGCGCGCTCCATCACCATGCCGGCCAGGCGCAGGTCCAGGCCAGCCAGGCTGACGGGCGTGTTGCCGAGCACGAAGGCGCCGCTGGAGGCGTTGTCGGCGACGGTGTCGACGAAGCGGATATTCCAGTCCGCGATGCGACTGCCCACGATCTCGATGGCCGGCAGCGCGAACGCGACCGCGCGGATCAGCTTGGCGACGGTGATGCCGGCCTCGGGCAGGTCGCGCTCCATCACCAGCGCGACTTCGGCCTCCACCTTGGGCTGCATCAACCGACGCCAGGGCACCGGCTCGCCGTCAGCAAAGGCCATGTCGGCGAAGAGCATCCCGAAGTCGGGCTGGTCGACCCCGAGCTGCCGCTGGACTGCACGTGCGGTGAGACCGATCTTGCGTCCCACGAGACGCGCCCCGCCCTTCAGCCGGCGTTCGGTGTTGAACGTCTGGACGGCGTAGGCGTCCTGCGCCGTCATGCCCGGATAAGCGTCGCGCAGTGGCGCGACAGGCTCGCGGCTCGCTGCTGCGTTCCACAGCAGGTTCGCGGCCAACCCGACCTCACTGTCGTTCATTGGGACTCTCCATGGAGCTTGATGCACACGTTCGACAACTCCGTATAGAACTCGAGGGAATGCACGCCGCCTTCGCGCCCGATGCCGGACGCGCCGGATCCGCCGAAAGCCGTGCGCAGGTCACGCAGGAACCAGGTGTTGACCCAGGCGATGCCGACGCGCAGCGCGGCGGCGAAGCGATGCGCACGATCGATGTCGCGGGTGTAGACGGAGGCCGCCAACCCGTACGGCGTGTCGTTGGCCAGCATCAGCGCCTCCGACTCGGTATCGAACGGAATGACCGCGCAGCACGGCCCGAAGATTTCCTCGCGGGCCACACGCGAGTCGTGCTGCAGACCTGTCCAGACCGTCGGCTCGATCCAGGCGCCGCGGGCGAGATCACTGGGCATGCCCGGCACGCCGCCCCCCGCCACGGCCAGGCCACCTTCGTCGCGCGCGAGTTGGTAGTAACTCAGCACCTTCTGCTGGTGCTCCGCCGAGATCAGCGGGCCGAAGTTCGCGGCCGGGTCATCCGGGCGGCCCGGCTTGAGCTGCCGAGCGACTTCGGCCAGACGCTGGACGACGGCCTCGTAGACGGGCCGCTGCACATAGACGCGCTCCGTGCCGAGGCAGACCTGGCCGGTGTTCTCGAACACCGAGCGCGTGAGCCCGGCCATCACGACATCGAGATCGGCGTCGGCAAACACGACGGCCGGGTTCTTGCCGCCCAACTCCATCGAGACCGGCTTCACGCCGGCCGACGACGCGCGGATGATGGCCGCGCCGGTGCGGGTCTCGCCGGTGAAGGTGATCGCATCGATGTCCGGGTGGGTGGTCAGGAACTCGCCGGCCGAACCCGGCCCGAAGCCGTGCACGACGTTGTAGACGCCCTTCGGGATGCCGACCTTGTTCATCACCTCGCCCAGCAGGGCTGCAGTGGCCGGCGTTTCCTCGGAAGGCTTGACGATCACCGTGTTACCGCAGGCCAGCGCCGGCCCGACCTTCCAGGTCATCAGCAGCAGCGGCAGGTTCCACGGACAGACGACGGCCACCACACCCTTGGGGCGCCGCAGCGCGTAGTTCAGCGCTGGCTTGCCGTCGGGCGCGTGGCCGATGAAAGTCTCGGTCGCCACGTTGCGCACGACATCGGCGAACACCCGGAAGTTGGCCGCCCCACGCGGGATGTCCAGATGCGACGCCAGCTCACGCGGCTTGCCGGTGTCGGCCACTTCGGCGGCGAGGAAATCCTCGGCGCGCCGGTCGATCTCGGCGGCAACCGCGTACAGCAGGTCACAACGCTGAGCCAGCTTCAGCGCGGCCCAGGGGCCGCAGAGCGCACGACGCGCCGCGCGAACGGCGTCGTCGACATCCTCACGAGCGGCCTCGCTGACTTTGGCGATCAGCGAGCCGTCCACGGGGTTGATGTCGTCGAAGCTGCGCCCGCTGCGCCCCTCGCGGTACTCGCCATCGATGAAGTTGAGAATCACGATTCGTCCTTCTGTCACTGCGCCTCGGGATCACCGGACGTCAGGTAGTCCCACATGCGTTCGAAGATGCCCCCGGCCGACGTGGCGCGGCGCTCGCATTCGGCCGGCGTGAGCACGGCGGATGCGTCTTCGAGCCCCGCACCCAGCACGGTCAACTCGAGCCGTGCAGCCTCTTCCAGGTACCACGTCAGGCAGACCACTTTCTCCAGCGAGTCGGCGGCCACGACAAGCCCGTTGCCGCGCATCACCACCGCGTTGGCCTGACCCATCGCATCGATCACCGCGACCGCATTCGTGTCCTCACGGACCAGTTGGGGGTCATCCCACAGAGCCGCCCCGGCTCCGAAGTAGGAACCGAGTCCATGCCGTGGTCGCGGCGTGCGACGCGCCGTTCCCAGCGCCATGACGAACGGCGGCATCGTGCGAGCGACCGCGCGGATCTCCGACCGTCGGCGGTAGATCTGCTGGTGCAGGCGAACCTCGCCCAATACGCCAGCCGGAAGGGGGCCGTCGACAGGCACGACCACACCCGGCTCGCCGGCTCCGATCAATCCCATCGGGCGTGACGCGCACACCAGGAAGTGGCTGTCGTCCAGCCGCACGCTGCAGTGACCGTAGGCATGCGCGAGCCCATGCCGACCCAGCGCGCGAGCGGCCATGCGCAGCCGTCGCTGCACAGCTTCGGTCGGCGTCATGCGGCCTCCGGCGGCTTGCGGAATTCCGCGATGTCCGGCACGGCGCCCCACATGCAGAACGACTCGTTGGTCCGGGGAAACTGGCGCGGCCGGTAGAACGGCTCGTCGGCGGCCGTGATGTGCCGCACGCCGGTGGAGTACTCGTACACCATGCCATCCGGGCCCTCGAAGTACAGGAACATCGCACCGGAAGTGGGATGCCGGCCGGGGCCGAAGACGACTCGCACGCCGCGGTTCTGCAGGTGGTACCAGGCCCGCATCAGGTCGTCGATGCTCTCGACCTGGTGGTTGATGTGCTGCACGCCGTTGCGTGCGGCGGGGAACAGGGCCACCTTGTGGTGGACCTCGTCGATGCGCAGCAGTGGCGCGTCGCCGATGCGGTCGCTCACGCGTGCGCCGAGCACCTCGGTCCAGAACTTCTCGTCGCGCGGCGCATTCGTGGTGCACAGCCCGACGTGGCTGAATCCGGTGATGCCGGCATCGCGCGACGGAAAGTAGCGGCGGCCGCTGTGGTGCGGCCTGACGACCAGGTCGATGCTGTTGCCGCTGGGGTCGCGGAAATTGGCGAAGGCCTGCACGTGGCGCTGCTCGCACTGCTCGGTGCTGCCAGCGTGCACATCGACCCCTGCGTTGCTGAGCAGCGAAGCCGCCTGGTCCAGTTCGTCCGCTGTGCGCAGCTCGAAGCCGACCACGTGGTGGGTCGGATCGCCCTCGAAGTACACGAGCGTGTGGTCGCGACTGTCGCTGCGGTAGTAGTGCGCACCGGCCTCGATGCGCACGAGCTCGAGCCCGAGGATGTCGTGCGCATACTGGTTCGCCACGGCGACGTTTCGCGTGCCGAGGCGGACGTAGCGGATGTCGTGAAGGTCGATCACGGGCAGGCCTCTGGAGTGCGAAGTCGAGCGGGAATGTCGACAATGTAGGGAGGCGGCCGGTATCCGTGAAATGACAAATCAGGAATCGTGATATGCGCATGCGTGATGACAGCGGGAAGTTGGCACCGCATCTCGACCTGAACCTGCTCGAGCTCTTCGAAAGCATCTGGCGCACCCGCAACCTGACGGCGACCGGCGAGCGGCTGGGCCTGTCGCAGCCGACGGTCAGCCGGGGATTGGCACGCCTGCGCCAGACCTACGGCGACGAGCTGTTCGTGCGCCAGCAGCGCGGCGTCGAGCCGACGCCGTTCGCCGCGATGCTGGCCGAGCCCGTCTCGGCGGCGCTCGCCATCGTGCGCAGGACGATCGAGAAGCCGCGCTTTTCTCCCGCCGAGGACGTTCGCCGCTTCCGTGTGGCACTGAGCGACATCGGCGAGCGCTACTTCCTGCCGCGAATGGCTGCCTGGCTGGCGCAGCACGCACCCCACGTCAGCATCGACACTGTGTCGGCGTCGCGAGAAGGCTTGCTGACCGGACTCGCCTCCGGTGAAATCGACCTGGCCGTGGGGTTCCTGCCCGGCCTGGGCAAGCAGGTGCACGAGAAGCGCCTGTTCCGCGAGACTTTTGTCTACATCGCACGACGCGGCCACCCTGCGGTCGATGGTCGACTGCAGGCGAGCAAACTGCGCGAGTTGCCGCATGTCGTCGGCAGCCCGCACGGCACACAGCACGCGGCGGCCGTGGAGAAGGTCTTGATGGGCCCGCACGTGCGCGCAGTCGTCGCGATGCGCGTCAGCAGCTTCTTGAGCATCGGCCCCATCGTTGCCGGCAGCGACCTGGTGGCCGCCGTCCCGAGCAACCTCGCTGCACTCGTTTCAGAACACGTCGCGCTTCAGCTCATCACACCGCCAGTGCGCTTTCCCGGCTTCGACGTCTCGATGGTCTGGCACCGGCGCTTCAATGACGACCCGGCCGGGGTCTGGCTGCGGGGCGTCTTCGCCGAGCTCTTCGGCGACTAGCACGACGGGCATCGATCTGCGGGGACGCTCGCACTGCCGAGCACGCGCAGTGCAGCACCGCACCGCTCGGCTCGCCAATCACTGCACGAGCCCTGCCCCAAAGCGGCTGAGCGCTACTTGACCAGCAGGAGCTTCTGCAGGTTCGCCATGTTTTCCTGCGTCCGGTCGCGCACGACTTGCCAGGCGTTGTTGCGCGACTGCGTTTCCATCTCCGCCAGTTCGCGCACATGGTCGATCGCCTGCTGCAGCCCGAGCTTGGCGCTGTCGGCCTGCTTGGCGAGCGCGTCGGTGCCGATGGCATTCTTCAGTGCCTCCTGCCATTGCACGAGTGTCTCGCGCAGGATCTCGTCGCGGCGTTCGGCGAGTGCCTTGATGCCGGCGTAGGCCTGGCGGTTAGCCTCGGCCAGCGCGTCGAGGTCCTTGCGCTGCCACGCGATGAGCGCGTCGGCATCGACGCCGGGCAGGCGAAAGCGCTCGAGCAGCTTCACCAGATCGTCGAGCGAAGGCAGTTCGTTGGTCGTGCTCGCGGCCGCGGCGTCCGGTTTCTTGGTGGTGGTGGTTGCCATGGTGGTTCCTTGTGGTACAGGGTTGGGAAAGCGGGGATTCGAAAGTCTTGTCAGGCCGGCAGCGCGGAGTGCCGCGCCGGCACCTTGGCCGAGCGCGCGGTGACGAACAGCAGCAGCACGCCGGCCAGCAGGTACAGCGCGATGACCAGCACCATGCTGTAGACGGTGCTGCCGGTGCGCTGCGTGATCAGCCCGTTGAGGGTCGGCGCGATCGCCGGCCCGAGATTGCCGAAGCTGCTGATCAGCGCGATGCCGACGGCTGCCGCAGCGGGCGACAGGTATTCGCTGACCTGCGTGAAGAAAATCGGCGTCGCGGCTGCAATGCCGACCGTCGCGAAGCACAGCGCGACCAGAGAGCCGGTCAGGTTGCCGGCGAGCATTGTTGTTACGGCCAGGCTCGCGGCCGCCAGGCCGACGCAGCCCGCGAAGTGCCAGCGGCGTTCACGCCGCTTGTCGGAACTGCGACCGATCAGGATCATGCCGGCGACACCGAAGGCGTTCGGGATCGCGGCCAACAGCCCGATCGTGAGCATGTCCTTGACGCCCCAGCTCTGGATCAGCGAAGGCAGCCAGAACACCATCGTGTAGGTCGCGCCGAGCAGGAAGAAGTAGGTCAGCGCGAGCAGCCAGACCTTGGGGTCGCGCAGCATCGTGCGCGGCGTCGCGCCAGCGGTATGCGTTGCGTCCGACGCGAGGCTGTCGAGCACCTGCTTCTTTTCGCCGGCCGACAGCCACTTCGCGTCGGCGGGCTTGTCTTCGAGCAGCAGCCAGATCAGCGCGCCGAGCAGCACCGCCGGCAAGCCTTGCAGCAGGAACAACCATTGCCAGCCGTGCCAGCCGCTGACGCCGTGAAAGTACTTCAGCATCGCGCCGCACAGCGGGCCGGTGATGACGCTGACGATCGTCGTTGCCGACATGAAGATCGCGATCACCTGGCCGCGCCGAACCGACGGATACCAGTAGGTGAAGTACAGGATGATGCCGGGGAAAAAGCCGGCCTCGAACACGCCGAGCAGGAAACGCGCGATGTAGAACTGCGTCGGCGTCTCGACGAAGGCCATCGCCGCGGCGACGAAGCCCCAGCAGACCATGATGCGCAGCAGCGTCTTGCGCGCGCCGATCTTCTCCAGCAGCATGTTGCTCGGCACCTCGAAGAGGAAGTAGCCGATGAAGAACATGCCGGCGCCGAGGCCGTACACCGCATCGCCCCACGACAGCGTTTGCTTCATCTGCAGCTGTGCGTAGCCGATGTTGACGCGATCGAGGTAGGCGATCATGTACGCGATCAGCAGGATCGGCAGGATGCGCCAGCTGATCTTCGAGAACACCGCATCGGTGCTCGACGGGGTGGGATGGGGCATGGGCAGGGCGGCCCGTGTCGCGCTTGAGGTCATGGCTTGTCTCCAGTCTGGTTGTCGTCGGTCTTCAGTGCATGCCGCTGGCGGTGGCGTTGCCGCGTGTCTTTGCTGCGGCCGGCTTGGCGGTCGGCTTGGCTGCCTTCTTCTTCGCGGCCTTGGCGGGTTCCGGCAGCGCGGGCAACGGCGCCGCGGCGGCGGCGACATCGGCGCTCTGCTCGACGCTCGGCAGGCGGCGGATCTCTTCGAGCGCGTCGCGCAGGTAGCCGACGATCTCGTACGACTCCTCCTGCGACAGCACGCGGCGGCACGCCGTGAGCGCGAACTCGAGCGAGCCGGCGTAGCTTTGCACGGTGATGTTCAGCGCCATGCCGTGGTACGGGATCGACACCGGGTAGTAATGCGTCATGCGCGCGCCGGCCATGTAGAGCGGCATCGCCGGTCCGGGGACATTGGAGATCAGCACATTGCCGATCTGCGGCAGGCGCCGCGCGAGCTTGGAGCGGCCGTACAGCGAGGCCAGGCCGGTCATCAGCCAGGGCGCGCCGGTCACCGGCATGTCGACGCCGAGCACCGGCTTGAGCTCGCGCACCACCGCCTTCGCGGCCTCGGACGATGCATGAATCGCCTTGAAGCGCTCGGGCAGGTCGGCGATGTCGGTCGCGAGGTCGACACGGATCCCCGACACCTGGTTGTTCATCGAGCTGTCGTCGGCGCCGCGCAGGCTCACCGGCACCGACGCGATCAGCGTCTGCTTGGGCAGCAGCTCGCGCTCGCTGAGGAAGCGGCGCAGCGCGCTGCTGCACATCGCCATCACGATCGTGTTCACGGTGCCGCCGACGCGGGTGCCGAGCGCCTTCAGATCCGCCAGCGGCAGCGACAGCGTGCTGTACGAACGCTGGTTGGTGATCGAGTCGTTGAAGATCGACTTCGGTGAGAGGCCGAGGTTCAGCGAGCGCGCGCCTTTCGGCGTGCGTTGCGAAACCAGCACCTTGCCGGCCGCGCCGAGCGCCTTGGCCGCGGTGGGCAGCAGTTCGGCGACCTTCTTGTACTGCCGCGCCGAGTTGGCGACGGCCGCCTGCAGCAGTTCGGCGACGCCGAGCTGGTAGCCGCCATCCCGCTTGCGCCGCGCCGGCGCTACCTCGCGCATGCGCGGCGAGACGTCGTACAGCACCTTCGCCAGCTCGACGCCGGCCTTGCCGTCGACGCCGCTGTGGTGGGCCTTGCTGTAGAAGGCGACCTGGCCGTTGTCGAGGCCGTCGATCACGACCATCTCCCACAGCGGGCGGCTGCGGTCGAGCAGCGTCGCGTGCAGCCGCGAAATGAGCTGGTGAAGCTGCGCCAGCGTGCCGGGGCGGCGCAGGCTGACGCTGCGCACGTGGTAGTCGAGGTCGATGTCGTCGTCGTCGATCCACACCGGCTCGGCCAGCTCGAAGGGCATCGGCGCGAGCTTGCGTGTCAGCACGGACGACAGGTGCAGGCGCTTGGCCAGCATGGCCTTCACGTCCTCGTAGTAGTCGCCTTCATAGCCTTCGGGCAGATCGAACAGCATCAGGCTGCCGACGTGCATCGGTGTCTCGGCGGTCTCGAAATGCAGGAACGAGGCGTCCATGCTGCTCAGGTGTTCCATGACGTGTCTCCGGGTTGGTGTTGCTGTTGGTGTTGCTGTTTGAGTTGGTGTGCGTCGCGCTTCGGATCGGGGTAGACGAGGCTGCGCAGGCCGCTGCGGTCGAAGGGCTGCCAATGGCCTTCGGGTTGCGACAGCCGGTCGGCAATCGCGTACAGCACGACCGGGTTGTGGCCGAGGCCGCTGTGGCTGCCTTCCACCTCGATGTTTTCCGAGCGCGGGCCTTCGCGCTCGAGGCAGCCCTGCCAGGCGACGATGCCGTCGCTGCGGCTGAAGATCGCGGTGGCCGGCACGGGCGGCGGCTCCTTCATGCGCTGGCGCTCGGGCCAGTCCTCGGCGCGGCGGCCGCTCGCCAGCTCGTACAGCTGCCAGGCGTTGCTCGCGCGCGGCTCGCCGGCGAACGGGCTGCCCAGCGTGATCACCGAGCGCACCTGCGCCGGTGCGCTGCGCGCCAGCTCGCGGGCATAGACGCCGCCCAGGCTCCAGCCGACCACGCTCACCTTGCGCTCGTAACGCGCATGCAGCTCGGCCAGGCGCGCCTGCATGCCGGCCTCGACGCCCGGACGCGGGCCGAGATTGCGGCCGAGCTTCCAGCCGTGCGCGCGGTAGCCGCGGTCGGCCAGAAAGGCTCGCAAGGGCCGCGTCGAGACGTCGCTTGCCGCGAGCCCCGGCAGCACCAGCACCGGGTGGCCGTCGCCCGCCGGCGCCAGGCGCAGCATCGGCAGCATCGAGAAGAAGGCGGCCAGCTCCGCGATGGCGCGTGCCTCGAGCAACAGCAGTTCGCGCGAGGGGGGAGTGGCGGGATCGGTGCTTGTCATGGTCGTGGTGCAGTTCACGACCGTGATCTTTCCCGAGCTGCGCCCATCGAAAAAGGTTCGAACTGGCCGCTTGCCGGGTGAATTCGGGACGGGCCCGATTCCCGGGCTCCCGGCGCTCGGCTATTCTGGCCGCCGATGCTTCCGCCGCCCGCCTTCGACCAGCCCGCTTATTCGCCGCAGAAGATCGCCGTCGTCGTCGCCGAACTGGCCGAGCAGGGGGTGGCGCCCAGCGCTGCGCTCGAAGGCACCGGGCTCGATCCGGCGCAATTGCGGACGGCATCGACCCGCGTGTCGTATCGGCAGTTCGACACCGCGTTCCGCAATGCCTTGCGCTTGTCGCGCGATCCCGCGATCGCGCTGCGTGCGGGGCAGCGCATGCACATCACCGCACACGGCATCTACGGTTATGCGCTGATGAGCAGCCCGACCTACGCGGACGCGGTCGACTTCTCGGCGCGCTACTTTCGCGTCATGGGGCCGCTGACCGACATCGAGTGGGCAAGCGCCGACAGCAGCGTGACCTACACCTGCGAGCCGGTGCATTGGCCCGACCCGACGCAGCCGATCTACCGTTTCGTGGTCGAGTTCGCGCTGTCGATGCACCTGACGGTGGCGCTGGACATGGCGGGCGATTCGTTCGCCTTCTCGCGCGTCGACCTGGCCTACGCCGCGCCGGCACACGCCGAGGCTTACACGAGCCTGTTCCAGTGTCCGGTGCGTTTCGGCCAGCCCCATAACGGACTGCAGTACGACGGCGCTTGGCTCGCGCGTTCGGTGACGCTCGCCGACCCGATCACCAACGCAACGGCGCGCGAGATGTGCGAGCGCATGTTGAGCGAGGTGAGCGACGCCGGCGGCATCGCGGCCAACATCCGGCGCGCGCTGATGGCGCAGCCGGGTCGCTTCCCGAACGTCGAGGCGATGGCCGAGACGCTGGCGATGCACCCGCGTGCGCTGCGCCGCCGCCTCGAGACCGAGAACACGTCTTACCGCGACCTCCTGGCAGAGGTGCGCATGCGCCTGGCGATCGAGTACCTGCGCAAGACGCGGATGACGAACGAAGACATCGCCAGCCGGCTCGGCTACAGCGACGCCGCCAACTTCAGACATGCGTTTTCCCGCTGGACGGGCAAGAGCCCGTCGGAGTTTCGTGGCGGGTAAATTGCGGGTTCTGTCGCAATAACAGCGTTTTGACAAGGTGGCCGCGGCGAGGTCTCGGTGGGCACGGAGCAGGAAGTCAGTGGTCTTGCCATCGCGGTCGACCGCGCGCCTATCGCTGGTGATCCATCCAACTCAGCAATGCCCGAGACACAGCGGCTGGCTGCTCCATCGTGCTCATGTGACCGCTGTCCTCGATGACGACCAGGCGCGATCCCGGGCACAAGGCGTGCATCTCTTCGTGACGTGACAAAGGACTCCAGTTGTCCTGCCGACCACACGCGAAGAGGGTCGGACAGGAAATGCCCATCAGGGCGTCGCGTCCATCCGGCCTGTTCAGCAGCGCATCGATCTGAGCTTGAAACATCTCCGGCGTCTGCCTCTCGATCATGTCGAGGATGTCCTCGAAGACCGGCGTCTCGAGCCTCGCAGGGTGCACCATGCCGCGGGCCCACTGCTCGCCCATGTGCCGCATGCCCTGCTGCTGTGCTACCCGCAACAACGCCATCCGATTCTCACGTTCGTGCTCACCTGCCGGGCCTTCGGCAATCGGATCGAGGCCACTGTCCAGCAGGGCGAAGCGCTCGATCCGCTCCGGGACCAGGCGCGCGATCTCGAGCGCGACACGTCCGCCCATCGAATGGCCGGCCACCGAGAACCGCGGTGTCGACACCGCGTCGATCACGCTGCGTGCCATGGCCGTCAGGGAGGCCAGCTTCCCGAACGAAGGCACCACGCAATCGGCGAAGCGCAGCGCAGTGCACTGTTCGCGCCAGACGGCAGCGTCGCACAGCAGACCGGGCAGCAGAACGACACAGGGTCTAGCCATCGATTGATCCACCCACGTGATGACCTTCAGGTCGCCGTTCGGACAGCATCAGTCCCCTCCACCGGCGTCGACCCCGTGCTCTCATCGACGTGCGGTGACCGCCCCCCACGCAGCATCATCTGGCGGTAGTCGTCTTCGGACATGTTGGCCATGCTGGCGCACATGCTCTGAACGCTGACACCGTCGGTCGCACCAATCTTCACCAGGAAATAGATGTTGCCCCCGAGGGAAATGCAGCGATTCAGGTCACGGTCCAGCACCGCCTGCACTTGCTGCTCGGTCATGGCCCACTCACCCAGATAGGCGCGCTCGTCCGCCTTGAACCGTGCCCGGTTTTCCGGCTTCATGAGCGACATGCAGAACTGATTGAGCCAATAACCCTTGCGGGCCTCATCGGTGTCGAACACCGTAGTCCCGGGGACATCCTTGTACGGCTTGTGCAGCGCCATGGGGGGTCTATCTCCAGCAATGTGGGAACGCAGGCAAAGACGATCTGTGCCTGCAGCTCATAGGTCGAGCACCTTGCCGTCGACCTTTGTCACGCACGGCGTCTCGTCCATCGCCTTCTGGCCGATGCTGAAGACCATGGCCTCGTTGCAGATCTTGCGCCCGAGAGGCTTGCCTTCGATCTCCTCCGGCTTGCAGGCGACGTACCAGGTGTTTTTGAGGAACATGATCGCTTCCTTGAACGCTGACGCAGGACGGTGTGATGTCAGTGGCTTGCGGCGACCCCCAGCCAGGTGTCCAGAGGGCTCGGGTCATCCAGCAACGCTGCGCTTTCGGCTCGGTAGGCGATGCTGCCGCGGTCGAGCACGATGGCATCGTCGGTCACGCCCAGAACCATGTGCGGATGCTGTTCCACGACGATGGACGACAGCCCGTCTTCGCGTGCGACGCGGCGGATGGCGCGCAGCAGTTCCTCGACGATGATGGGCGCCAGGCCTTCGAGCGGCTCGTCCAGCAACAGCAGCTTGGGATTCAGAACCAGGGCGCGGGCGAAGGCCAGCATCTGCTGCTCGCCGCCGGAAAGTTGCTGGCCCAGGTTGCGCTTTCGTTCGGCCAGCCGCGGGAACAGTTCATAGGCGCGCTGCGCCGTCCACGGCCCGGGCCGTGCGACAGCGCTGAGGTTCTCGTCGACAGTCAGCGACTTGAAGATGTTGCGCTCCTGGGGCACCCAGCCGATGCCGGCCGCCGCGCGCTCGTAGATCGGCAGCGACTGGATCTCCCGCCCGCCCAACACGATGCGGCCGGCATGCCGGCGCGTCACGCCCACGAGGGTGTCCAGCAGCGTGGTCTTGCCGGTGCCGTTGCGCCCCAGCAGCGCCAGCGAACGCCCTTCGCGCAGCGCGAAGCTCAGGTCGGAAAGCACCACCGCCTCGCCGTAGCCGCAGGTCAGTCCGCTCACTTCCAGCAATAGCGCTTCAGCCATGGTGCATCACCTCCGATTCACCCAGGTAGACCGCACGCACCTGCGGATCCGCGGCGATCTGTGCCGGCGTGCCCTCGGTCAGCACCGCACCGTTGACCAGCACGGTCATGCGCTTGGCGAAGCTGAAGACGAGATCCATGTCGTGCTCGATCAGCAGCACCGAGACGTCGTCGGGCAGGGCCGCCACGGTGTCGAGGATGTCGCGCCGCTCGGCCGCCGGCACGCCGGCCGCCGGTTCGTCGAGCAGCAGCACGCTGGGCTTGAGGGCCACTGCGAGGCCGATCTCGAGCAGCCGTCGCTTGCCATAGGGCAACTCGCGGGTCAGGCGGTCGGCATGCTCGGTGAGGCGGAACTGCGCGAGCAGCTTCTCGCATTCGGCGGCGATGTCCGGGTCGTGTCCCATCGGCTGCCACCACCGCCGGGCCGCGTCGCGCCGGCTCGCCACCGCGACAGCCAGGCTCTGCAGCGGCGTGAGTGAGCTGAACAGCTGGTTGATCTGGAAGGTGCGCACGAGCCCCAAGCCCACCCGCTGGTGCGGTGCCAGGTCGGTGATGTCGCGTCCATGCAGCAGCACGCGGCCCTCGGTCGGGGGTAGCACGCCGGTGAGCTGGTTGATCAGCGTGGTCTTGCCAGCGCCGTTGGGGCCGATCAGTGCATGGCGCGCGCCACGCTCGATCGTCATCGAGACGTTCTGCGTCGCGGTGATGCCGCCGAAGCGCTTCACCAGATTGCGGGTTTCGAGAACGACGCCGCTCATTGCAATCCCCGCCCGAACCAGCGGCGCGGCCTGAACAAGCGCTCTCGCCCGACCAGCATCAGCACGACCAGGAACACACCGATCCAGAACGTCCAGTACTGGGGCGTGAAGGCCGACAGCACGTCGTGCATCACCTTGAAGGCGATGGCGCCGATCAAGCCGCCCCAGAGCCAGCCGGCGCCGCCGATCACCAGCGCCAGCATCACGTCGGCACTGCGATGGAACTCCAGCACGTCCAGCGACGCGAAGCCGGTGGTCTGCGCCAGCAGCGCCCCCGCGGCACCTGCCAGCGCCGCCGCCAGCGTGTAGACCGCGGCCAGCCGGCCCTGCACCGACAGCCCGATCGCCATCAGCCGCAGCCGGTTGTCGCGCAGCGCCTGCATCGAGACGCCGAGCGGCGAATGCACGATGCGGCGCAGCAGCAGAAAGGCCGCGAACAGCACCGCGAGCGAATAGAACGAGCCGACACGAGCGCCCAGGTCGAACTCGAAGTGCCCCAGCAGCGGCCCCATCACGACGCCCTGCAGCCCGTCGGCGCCGCCGGTGAGGGTGTCGAACTTGTTCGCCAGCTCGAGCAGCACGAGCGCGACGCCCATCGTCACCATCAGCCGCGTCAGGTCGGTGCCGCGCACGATCATGGGGCTGGTGATGATGCCCAGCACGGCACCCAATGCCGTGCCGACCGCCAGGCCCACCAGCGGATCCGGCATCACGTGCTTCGCGAACAGCGCCGCCCCGTACGCCCCAACGCCGAAGAAGGCGGCGTGGCCGAGCGAGACGATGCCGGCATAACCCAGGATCAGGTCGAGCGACAGCGCGAACAGCGCCAGGATGGCAATCTCGTTGATCAGCGCCGCATGCTGGCCGAAGACCACGGGCATCGCCCAGATCAGCAGCCAGAGCGCGATCTCCCACGGCCGCCAGCGCGACGGTGCGAGCAATCTTGCAGCGGCCGGCACGGCAGTTCGGCCTGTGGCCGCCACACCGGGCGCCGCCTGGTCCGAGAGCACTTCATTCATCGCTTCGCCTCACGGGTGAAGAGGCCCTGGGGGCGCCAGAGCAGGATGGCGATCATCAGCATGTAGACGATGAAGGCGCCGAGCTTGGGAACGTAGTACTTGCCCACCACGTCCGCGATGCCGAGCACCAGCGCCGCCACCAGCGGCCCGGTGATGGAGCTGGTGCCGCCGACGGCGCAGACGATCAGGAAATAGACCATGAACTTGAGAGGAAAGCTGGGGTCCAGGCCCAGGATGTCGGCGCCGAGCGCGCCGCCCAGACCGGCCAGCCCCGAGCCCACGGCAAAGGTCATGAGGAACACCCGGTTGACCGGGATGCCGAGACCCGCCGCCACGCGCGGATCGTCCACGGCCGCGCGCAGCCGGCTGCCGAAGCGGGTGCGCGTGAGCACCGCCTGCAGGCCCAGCGCCAGCGCCACACAGCTGACCACGATGAACAGCCGGTAGGCACCCATGCCCAGCGTCCATGGCCCGGCGCCGAACTCGAAGCGCTGGCGCAGCCAATCGGGCAGCTGAACGTTCTGCTGCGAGCTGCCCATCACGTAGTCCACCGCCGCCATTGCCATGAAGGTCAGGCCGATCGAGAACAGCACCTGATCCAGGTGCGGCCGGCCGTACAACGGCCGGTACAAGGTCGACTCCAGCAGCGCGCCCATGGCCGCGGTGACCAGGAAAGCCGCCGGAAGGCAGGCCAGGAACGGCCAGCCAGCCTTGTGCATCAGCGCCACCAGGATGTACCCGCCGGCCATCGCGAACGCGCCGTGCGCCAGGTTGATGAAGTTCATCAAGCCCATCGTCACCGCCAGACCGAGGGACAGCACGAACAGCAGCATGCCGTAGGCCACACCGTCGAAGAGCAGGGTCAGCATGCCACCTCCGTACAAGTCTCGAACGTCATGGTGATCCGTCAGGCGCTCCTACGCTGCAGTGCAGACGTAGTTGCTCGCGACGTTGCCGCCCGCAGGCGTGGACCCCACGTACTTCGGGTAGTAGCCGTAGCGGCACATCGGCTTGGACGCGACGATGTCGTAAGGCGGCAAGGCGGTGCGGTTGGTGAGCGTCACCGACTCCGCCGGCTTGACCCCGTTCACCACCCAATCGTCGATCAGCCCGACGAAGTCGTTGCGGCCCGGCGTGCCATAGCTGGGCGCGTTCGCCGTCCCGCCTGCCAGCCCGGGCGAGGTGTGAGGCAGTCCCGTGGCGCCGTAGGCGACGAAGAACTGGTCAACCTTGTCCTTGCCCAGCTTCGCGACGACTGCGTCGTAGTAGTCGAAGCCGGTCTGCGGGCTGTTGCCCTTGTCACTGAGGTTCTCGCGCAGGATGAGCTTGCCACCGCGTGCATGGAATGCGCTGAGATCCGGGTTGGTCATGTCCATGAGCTTGGACAGTTCCTGGAGCCGCGGCTGGTGGGCCACCGCATTGAAGGTAAGCGGGTTGAAGCTGAGGTCCTTGGTCACGAAGTAGCGCACCAGCTGTCCACCGATGGTGTAGCTGCGGCTGACGCCCGCGGCATCCGGATTCGTCGTCGGTGCGGTGGTGCCGACGACCCAGGCGTCCAGCGCCGCGGGCACGCCCTCGCTGCCATACAGATAGCCCGGGTACGAATTGATGCCGTTCGCCAGATTGAAGGGATACAGCTGGCCGGTGTAGATCCACCGCAATGCATTGATCTGGCCATCGGAGAAGCACGTGGCGCCCTCGTCGGTACCCGAGGCGCAGCGCTTGGCGACAATCGCGGCGTCTGCCAGGGGCCTGCACGCCTTGGTGTTGCTCACCACCTTGTCTGCGATGCCGTCGAGGCTGTCGCAGGCGGCTTCCACGGTGTCGTGGATGAGCTGGATCTTGCCGCCCAGCCAACTGCCTGGCGTGCCCTGGATCTGACCCATGCTGAGCTGGTACTGCCACAGGCCGATCAGGCGGATGACGGGATCGACGACCACGATGCCGTCGAAATCCGCCGGATAGCGCTGCGCCATGATCATGCCCTCGCGCCCGCCTTCCGATCCGCCAATGTAGTAGGCCTTCATCGGGCGATGACCGTAGTACGCAAGGCTCAGCTCGATACCCACGTCGCGCGTCTTCTTGTAGGCCGCATAGGCGTAGTTGGTGAGGGCTTCGTTGTTCGCCGAGAAGGCCGCGGTATTGACGCCGGCGGCGTTCTGGTGGCCCGAATCGGTGCCCAACGTCATGTAGGAGCGGGTCAGTGCGAGCGGCGTGTCCGGGCCGGCCGAGCGAACAGGATCCAGGCCGGTGACGAGAACACCATTGAGGCCACCGCCGCCGAGCTGCACACTCTTGCCGTTCCAGGAGGCGGGCAGGTTGACCTGGGCCTTGATCACCGGCGCCGCAGCGTCGACCGGTTTGATGTCGACCAGCACCTGGCAGTAGTCCGGCGTCCCCTGCACGATCGCCGTGCCGGCGGCATTCGGCGCATCGGCGACCGCAGGCTTGAAGGTCGCCGCCGTCACGACGGCGCCTGACGTCGGCTCAGCGATCGATGAGGCCGCGATCGTCTTGCTTGCCAGGGCGGCGCACTGGGCCTGGGCGTTGGCGACAGCGAGCGGCGTCGTGAACGTGTCCGTTGCGCTCGCCTTGTCGTCGTCACCGCCGAAGCAGCCGGCCAGCAGCGCCGCCGCAGCGGCACCAGCCAGCAGCGAGGGAAGAAGCGCCATGCGGCGATGGCGCTGTTGCAGGGAATGGAGTCGAGTCATGATGTCTTTCCGAAGTTGTCGGGTTGTCTTGTTCGCCGGAGTCCGCGTTAGAACCGCGTTAGAAGATGTGGCGGATGCCGGCCATGACGCCGTTCTGCGAACTGCCCGCCACCGGGGCGCCACCGGCCTGGGCCGAGCTGACGCCGAACGCCAGCCGCGAACCGTTGCTGATGTGCCCGGCCTGCAGATAGACCGCGCTGCGACGAGAGAGGTTGTAGAAGCCGCGGATCACGCTCAGCGTCGACTTGTCACCACCGCCGGCGAAGTCGATTCGCTGCACTTGCCCGTCCAGCGTGAACAGGGTCCCTGCGGGCGACCAGGACGCGCCGAACCACGCGATGTTGCTGCGCGACGTGGCGCCGTTCGTGGCCGAGGCGGCGGCGGCCGCATCGTTGTCGCGGCGCAGCACCCCGGCGGCGAGCTTGACCTGCGATCCCAGCTTCGCGTAGCCGTTCAGCGTGATGCGCCGGTCGGTGAGATCGCTGCGCACGAGACCTGCGAAGGCGCCGGTACCGCCGCGGATTTCGTCGACGCCGAGCGCCACCCCCCAGGCAGGCGCGTCGTACTTGAGCAGACCCGACCATTCACGGCACGCCTTGGAGTCCAGCGGATTCTCGCCGGCACAGTTCGTTCCAGCCGGACTGGGACCCGCATTGACGGCATCACGCCCGAAGCTGTACGTCGCACCCACCGTCAGACCGCTGAAGGTTCCTCGGTAGGCGATGGAATTGTCGACGCGCGTGTTCGGAACGTAGCTGTCGAGGCTGCCGATGCCGAATGCGTTCGGGCCGAGCAGATCGCCATCGAAGACGCCCCAGTACAGCATCGAGTAGTTGCGTCCGAGCGTCACGCTGCCCCAGGGACCGGACAGACCGACGAAGGCCTGGCGGCCGAACCCACGGCCGCCCTGGTTGTGCGTGCCCGCATCCAGTCCGATGCCCATCTCGAGGGCGAAGATGGCTTTCAGCCCGTCGCCGAGGTCTTCGCTGCCGCGAAAGCCCAGCCGTGACGGCAGCGAGCCCGTGAGTCCTGGCATGCGCGTGAGGCTGCCGCCACCGGCGCCGACATTCGTCAGTCGCTCGACACCGAGGTCGGCAATGCCGTAGATCGTCACCGATGAACTCGCCGGGGCCGTCTGTGCTTGTGCGCCGATGGCAAGGCCAGCCAGTCCAACAGACGCCAGAATGCATTTCATGATTCTTGTCTCCACTTGTTTGCCTCAACTTGTGCGATGTGAATGAGGAGCGGCGTGATTCGTTGACGTGCGCAGTCCCGCCACTCCGGTAGGCGCGCACTTGAACAAGGGGCAGAAATCGTGCAGGCGATGCCTGTCACCACGAGGCGGCGGGCGGCGATTGCCGCTGCGCGCCTACTTCGTCGATTTGCCGGGATCCTTCACGCTCTTGAAGGTTTCGAACTCGACGTTGTAGAGCTCGCCGCCCACCCGTTCGACGCGGCGCACGTAGATGTCATGGACGACATCGCGCGTCTGGGCATCGATCAGTAACGGTCCGCGCGGGCTCTCGAAGGTCTGGCCCTTCATGCCGTCCAGCAGCGCGTCACCACCCTGCCCCTTGCTGGTTTCGAGCGCCTTGTAGATCACCCGCATGCCGTCCCACCCGCCAACCGCCATGAAGTTGGGGCGCAGGCCCTTGTTCGCGGCCTTGAAGGCTTCCACGAACTTCTGGTTGGTGGGGCTCTTGTGCGCCGCGGAATAGTGGAAAGCGGTGATCGCGCCGATCGCCGAGTCACCCATCTCCGGCAACTGGTCGTCATCGGTCACGCTGCCGTCCCCGATCAGCTTGATGCCGGCCTTGTCGAGGCCCCGCTCGGAAAATTGCTTGAGGAGCACGGCACCCGCACCCGAGGGCACGAAGGCGAAGATGGCCTGGGGCGACGCATCCCGTGCACGCTGTAGGAAGGGCGCGAAGTCGGGGCTGCGCAGCGGGACTCGCAGCGCCTCGAGGACCTTGCCGCCGTTGAGTTCGAAGCGATCCTTGAACGCCTTTTCGCCGTCCAGACCGGGGCCGTAGTCGGTCACCATCGTGACGACGTTCTTGATGCCGTTCTTGCTCGCCCATTCAGCCATCGTGCTCGCCGTCTGCGCCAGCGTGACGCTGGTGCGCACGAAGTAAGGCGACGCCGCGACGATGGAGGAAGTTGCCGCCGACATCACCACCGCTGGCGTCCTGGATTGGCTGACCATCGGCGCCACCGCCAAGGCCAGCGGCGTCAGGCCGAAGCCCGCGAGCACCGTGACCTTGTCGTTGGAGATCATTTCCTGGACCAGGCGCCGCGTGTTGTCCGCGACCCCGGCGTCATCGCGCAACAGCACTTCGACCCTGCGCCCAGCAACTGTGCTGCCGTTCTGCGCCATGTAGAGCCGCACGGCAGCATCGATTTGGCGCCCGGTGGAGGCGAAGGGGCCGCTCATCGGAAGGACCAGACCGATCTTGACCGGCTCCTGCTGCGACCGGGCAGGCATGGCCACCGCGGTACCCATCAGGGCTGCGATCAGCATTCGGCGGCTCGTCGGACGATTCATCGTTTGTCTCCAGTGGGTTATTTCTCGAGTCGGCGATCGGTGGGACCGATCGCTCGCGTGTTCGTCGACGCAAAGTCGGGGCCCTCGGCTCGAAGGTCGCGATGCAGCACGAAGCGAATCGAAACCTTGCCGGGCACGAGACGAAGGATTTCACTTTCAGCCTTTCTCGGCCAATGCGAGTCGTTCCCGAGGCTATGCTTTCTGCTGATGACACCCGGGTTAACCCGAGACGACACTCCTGGGACTCGGAGGCACTCGGCTATGCCAAATTCGGCGCGATCAGAGGGCGACGCAATGCGTGAGACATCGGAAGACCTTCAGGTCCAGACGAGACCGATGGGCGAGACCGCGCCGCCCCTGCTGGCGTACATCAAGTCGCTGCGGGCCGTGCTGGCGGTATCACGACACGGCAGCACCGTGCGCGCGGCAGAGGCGATCCACATTTCGCAGCCGGCCGTGGCCAGATCCATCATCGAACTCGAGAAGGCCTGCGGGCTCGCGCTGTTCTCCCGTGCGACCAAGGGAATGGCACCCACACCGCCCGGCGCACGCCTTGCCGCGCGGGCAGAAGCCGTGTTCCAGCACCTGACCTTGGGCGCGACCGAGTGCGCCGCTGCCGCTCCGGTAGCGAGTCGGTCACCACCGCCACCCGACCGCTTCCCCGCGGTGGTGTCGCCCGGGCAGCTCCGCGCCTTGGTGGCCATCGCCACCGGCGGCAGCGAGACTCGCGCCGCCCAGTCGCTCGGCGTCACACAGCCCGCCGTGCATGCCGCTCTCCAGGGCCTGGAAGATCTATTGGGCATTCGTCTCTTCTACAAGCTGATATCCGGGACCAGGCTCACGCCGGCCGGCGAGGCCATGTTGCGGCGTGTCAAGCTGGCGATGGCGGAGGTCCGCGCCATGGAAGGCGACATCGCAGCCTGGAGAGGCGAGATTCGCGGCCGAATCGTCGTCGGGGTTCTGCCGCTGTCCGTCCCGATCTTCTTGCCGCGAGCGGTCGATGCCCTGCTCGCCATTCATCCCAACATCGACATCCAGATCGTCGACGGAACCTACGAAAGCCTGGTACGGCAAGTGCTCAGCGCCGATGTGGACGCCATTGCTGGCGCCCTGCGGGCGGATGTGCCGGCCAGCGAGATACGGCAACTTCACCTCTTCGACGACGATCTCGTGGTGGTCGCCCGGGCCGGCCACCCGTGTCTGCAGCGTGAACTGAAAGGCCTGAGCGATCTCCTGCAGTGGAACTGGGTGATTCCGCTTCCCGGCACGCCTGCCGACCGGGCACTCCGCGAAGTCTTTCGATCCCAAGGATTGCTTGCACCGGCCAGCGGCCTTCAGGCCAGCAGCCCTGCACTCACGCTCTCGTTCGTCATGCAGACCGGCCGGCTGGCAATCGCTTCGCGTGGGCAAGCCCTGGTCGACAACCACGGTGGACAGCTGTGCATCGTGCCGCTCGAGCTGCCGTCGACGATGCGGCGGATCGGCGTGGCGACTCGGGCGATGGGCGAGCCCTCGCATGACCTGCGGCTGTTCCTTGAGGCGTGTCGAACCGCCGTACCCGATGCGGCGCGTTGACGAATGCGCTCGTCTACACCCGGGTCGATGCGGCCCGGCTGTTGTCGCCGGTTTGCGAGGGACTCGCGGGCCTACCCGGACGCGACAGCATCCCGCGGGCCACCTCGGCCCACTGCGACAGCTGCGCCTTGTAGGACTTCATGTCCTTCTGCCAGATGCTGTTGACGGCCATGCCGCGCACGAGGTTCAGCGTCAGGTTCAGCACCGTCTCGGCCTGCGGGCGCGGCACGCCCGTGTCGACGAAGACCTCGAGCCAGAGCTCGTTGGTCAAGCTGCGGTAGCGCTGCATCACCGGCAGGATCTGCGGCATCAGCTCGGTGTCGGTGCGCGCGACCATCAGCACTTCGAGCGCGGCGATGAAGGGCCACTCGAAGTAGACGCTCATGCAGTCCTTGATGAAGCCGCCGACCGGATCGCGGTGCGCTGCCGGCGTGCGCGCGATGCGCTGGCCGCGCTCGATCGCGGCCTCGTAGATGTCAGCCGTCGCGTCGATGACCAGTTCCATCTTCGATGCGTAGTGGTGCATCAGCGCGCCGTTCGAGACCCCGGCGCGGACGACGACCTCCTTCGTCGTCAGCCCCGCATAGCCCCGTTCCACCAGCACGGCAATCGTCGCCTCGCGCAGGCGCAGGCGCGCCTCGCGGGTGCGGTCTTCCTGCGTGCGGCGCTTCGCAGGTGCGGCGACCGACGCGGACTTGGCGGAGGGCGAAGGCATGGCGGAAGGCAGGCGAGGCATCGGTTCCGCAGTGTAGGCCGGCGCCGGCAATGACCCTGCACATTCGTCAACTAACAAACAGAGTGCTCTCTCTGTTTCTTATCATGTAGGCCATCGAACGAGACAAGGAGACAACATGGCCTTCCTGCGCAACGCCTGGTACGTGGCCTGCTGGAGCGAGGACGTGCGACCCGGCCAGCTCTTCCACCGCAAGCTGCTCGACGAGGATGTCGTGCTGTTCCGCAAGCCCGACGGGGCGCCCGCGGCGCTGTACGACCGCTGCCCGCACCGCTTCATTCCGCTGCACCTCGGCAGCCTGAAGGGCGAGGTCATCGAGTGCTGCTACCACGGACTGCAATTCGACTGCAGCGGCCGATGCGTCAAGAACCCGCACGGCGACGGCAAGATCCCGGCCGCAGCCAAGGTGCGCAGCTACCCGGTGGCGGACCGCCACGGAATCCTCTGGATCTGGATGGGCGAACGCGAGGCCGACGCTTCCCGGATTCCCGACTACGCCATGCTCGACGCCGACTCGGGTTTCCACCTGACGCGCGGCCACGTGCACATCGAGGCGAACTACGTGCTGATGGGCGAGAACCTCCTCGACCTGAGCCACGTGGCCTACCTGCACGACGGTCTGATCGGCAGCCCGCAGATGGTCGAGACCCTGCCGGCGGTGCGCGAGGACAACGACGTGCTGCACGTCGACCGCCACATGCCGAACGTCGACGTGCCCGCGGTCTTCGACATGCTGTTCCGCCAGGACGGCCAGCCGGTCGATGCCTGGCAGAACATGCGCTGGGTGCCGCCGAGCTGCTACCTGCTCGACGCCGGCGTGAAGGCGCCGGGCGGCGAGCGCGAGGTGATGGGCTGGTACTACGGCATCCATTTGCTTACGCCCGAGACGAGCCGCACGACTCACTACCACTTCGCATCGGCACGCCCGCCCGGCTCGGTCTCCGATCCGGCGACCGATGCCGAGCTGGCCCGGCTGCGCCGCATCGCGTTCGCCGAGCAGGACAAGCCCATCGTCGATGCGCAGCAACGCGTCGTGGGCGACCAGGATCTGTGGGGCATGAAGCCGGTGCTGCTCGCGATCGACGCCGGCCCGGTGCGCATGCGCCGAACCATCGAGCGCCTCATTACCCAAGAAAAGGAGACCACATGACCCGCTTCAAAGCCGCCGCACTCGCCGCGGCATCCGCCTTCGGGATCGCGACTGCGGCTTTCGGCCAGGCGCCGCTCAAGATCGGCTTCATCGGCGAGCTGTCCGGGCCCCAAGCCTCCGTCGGGCAAGACCAGTACGACGGTTTCATGCTCGTGGTCGAACGCAACGGCGGCAAGCTCGGCGGCGTGCCGGTGCAGGTGCTGAAGGAAGACACTCAGCTGAAGCCCGAAGTCGCGACGCAGGCCGTGCGCAAGCTGATCGAGAAGGACAACGTGTCGATCATCACCGGCGTGTCGTTCTCGAACATCATGCTGTCGGTGCATAAATACGTGACCGACAAGGAAGTCTTCCTCGTCGGCTCGAACGCCGGGCCGTCGCAGATCGCGGGGCCGCAGTGCTCGCCGTTCCAGTACATCGTCTCGTGGCAGGGCGACCAGGCCGCCGAAGCGGTCGGCAAGTACGCGGCCGACAAGGGCTACCAGCGCATCGCCGCGATGGCGCCGAACTACCAGGCCGGCAAAGACGTCATCGCCGGGCTGAAGCGGCACTACAAGAAGCCGCTGCTGGACGAGATGTACACGCCGCTGAATCAACTCGACTTCTCGGCCGAGCTCACGCAGGTCGCCGCGGCGAAACCCGATGCGGTGTTCGCGTTCTACCCGGGCGGCCTGGGCGTCACGTTCTCGCGGCAGTTCCAGCAGGCCGGCTTGCTGAAGAGCACGCCGCTGCTGTCGACCTTCATCGTCGATGCCACGACCTTGCCGGCGCTGAAGGAATCGGCCATCGGCGTCGTCAGCGGTGGCTTCTGGGCACCCGACTTCCCGAACGCTGCCAGCAAACAGTTCGTCGCCGACTTCGAGCGCAAGTACAAGCGTATCCCGTCCAACTACGCAGCCCAGAGCTACGACGCCGGGATGCTGCTCGACTCGGCGATCGCGAAGGTCAAAGGCAGCATGGTGGACAAGCGCGCGTTCATGACGGCTATGAAAGCCGCCGACTTCGCATCGGTACGCGGATCGTTCAAGTTCAACCACAACAACTTCCCGATCCACGACATGCACATCATGGAAACCGTGCGGGACGAAGCCGGCCGGTTCACGCTGAAGACGATCGCGACGCCGCTGAAGGGTCTGGTCGACGCATACCACGAGCAATGCCCGCTGAAATGACACCGCGGGCGCTCAGTGTCCGCGTCGCACGCAAGCACATCGAAGCGGTCGACATCTGCAGCTTCGAGCTCGTCAGTGCGGACGGCGGCGCGCTGCCCGCCTTCGCCGCTGGATCGCACATCGACGTCGGCCTATCGAACGGGCTGACGCGCCAATACTCGCTGTGCAACGACCCGACCGAGAACCACCGCTACGTGATCGGCGTGCTGAAGGATCCGGCCTCGCGCGGCGGGTCGAGAGCAATGCACGAGCAGGTCCACGAAGGCAACCTGCTGCTCATCAGCCCGCCGAAGAACCACTTCCCGCTTTGCGACGGCGTACGGCGAGCCCGAGCACCGCGACATGTACCTGACGCCACACGAGCAGGCCGCCAACGACTGCTTCGTAGCTTTTTCTGCACCGCCAAGTGCATGATTTCATTGACATTCTGACCGAGCCGCCTGTCCAAGCCCTCCTCTGTCATGTACTGTCGCGCTACGTCAGGTGCCTTCACGGTCCCTTCGGCAATGGGCTCAGTCAGTGATAGTCCTCTTCGAGCTGGTGACGCACTGCCAGGATGGTCACCGTCGCGCTATTCTCAATTTCAAACAGCGCGACGTAGCCCGAACGCCCGAAAGAGACGATCAACTCGCGCAAGAAGGGGCTGCGGCCCGCCTTGCGGCACGTGAAGGGGGAAGTCTTCAGCGTGTCGATGCCGGCTCGGATGGCTGACAGCGCCTGCTCTGCAAGTGCCAGGTCACCACCGTCGCGCGCAAGCTCTCGCTCGAGAATGAAATCGAAGAGTCGATCCAGATCGGCTTCGGCATCGCGGGTGAGGCGAACCCCGAAGTTCACTTCTTGGTCTTTGCCATGCGGACGCGCGCAGCGTCGAGCTTGCGCTGCAACTGATCGAGCACGACCGCTGCGTCGACATACTCATCCGTACGGCGCGCGTCGTCGCGCGAGCGCAGGCCGCGCGCAACGAACTCCGCCTGGACACGACGGCGCTGCACGCTCGCGCGAACCGAGGCCTCGACGAATTCGGAGAGCGTTTCGCCCTCGCCCAGCAGCGACTCGACTTCAGCCCGCAGTTCGGGGTCGACACGAACGGACGGAATGGTGGCGGTCTTCATCGGGGAAGTGTAGCGCAATTGCGCTGCATGACAGAGTTCGTTCGCGCATGTGCACGGCACCGTGCGAAAGCGAGAAGGCCCGCGCCAGCTCCAGGGTCTCTGATCAGCATCACGCAATGGATCAGTGGGTCTCCCACGGCGCCGGGCTTGCACCACCCGTCGCCGCTCGTCATCGTTCCTCCTCTCGCCCGAAAGGAGGCCTCTCAGGGCCGCGACCCGCACCCCCGGCATCACCATCGACACTGACGGCAACTAGCTCATCGACAAGCTCCACCGCGGCACGCGTATCTGCGTGCGCCTCGGCCCGACCTTTATCGCCACGCCGATCAATCGCAGCCACGAAATCGTGCGCGCCGTCCTCAATCGTGCGGCGCGCTCTGGTCCGCCGGACGCTTTCATGAAGCGATCGCAGATCGGCGGAACGACACGCCCGGTTGGACTGAAGTTCGTTGCACGCGGCAACCTTGCTCTATGCCAGGAGCGTAAGCACCTGCCTCTGGCAACAGGCAGCAGGCCCGAAGTGGCGGCACTGCGCCCGGGTCTCGCGTAACGGCAAGCCCTTGGTCCGCATCACTCGGCTCGAGGTGCCGCTGGCGCTGCAGTGCGCGCTGGTACTCAATCGCCTGCGTTCAGCTCGGCGCAGCCGTCGAAGCGCGCAGTACCAGCATAGGTCGCAGCACCACGGTGGCTCCGAGGCTGCCGGGCGTGGCGCGCAGCGCTTCGAGCAGCAGCCGCGCGGCACGGAAGCCCATCTCGTAGTGCTGAATCCGCACCGACGATAGCGGCGGGTTCATCTGGTCGAGCAGCGGCATGTCGTTGTGGCCGACGACCGACATCTCGCCCGGCACCGCGATGCCGTGCTCGCGCAAGGCCTGCAGCGCGCCCAGGGCGATCAGGTCATTGGCGGCGACCACGGCGGTGAACGGGCGCTTGCCGCGGAGCTTCTTCAGCGGCAGCAGCGTCGACATCGCGGCGTGACCGGCGTCGACGGTGTAGGCGGCGCACTCCACCACCGCCGCGGGCTGCAAGCCATGGGCGCGCAAGGCCTGTTCGAAGCCGATGTGCCGCGACAGCCCAGTCGACAAGGCGGCCGGCCCGGCCAGATGGGCGATACGCGCATGGCCCAGGCCGACGAGGTGGTCCACCGCCAGCCGCATGCCCAACATGTCGTCGCTGATCACCGCCGGCAACTCGCCGCGGCCATCGGTGCGGTTGACGAGCACGATGTGCACGCCGCTCTTGCGCAGCCCTTCCAGCCAGGCATCGTCGCGCACCGCGGTGGCGACGAGAAACCCTTCGACCCGCTGCGCCTGCATGCGCTCCACGGCGGCGTGCGCAGCATCGTCGCGGCGCGCGGAGTCGGTGTTCGCCAGCAGCGCGAAGTAGCCCTCGGCCGCCAGCGCGTCTTCGATCCCGCGCAGGATGGGCGGGAACACGGGGTTCGTGATGTCAGGCAGCAGCACTCCGATGGTCTTGCTGCGCCCGGTGGACAGCGACGCAGCGGCGTGGTTGGGGCGGTAGCCGAGTTCGCGCGCGGCGACCTCCACGCGCTGCAGCAGCTCGGCGCTGATCAGGTGGCGGCGCGCCGGGTCCATGGCACGCGACACGGTGCTCTTGTGTACGCCCAGATGCTGCGCAAGGTCGTTGATGGTCGGGGCCAGTGGGCGGGTCATGAGGTGATGCTAGTGCAGTGTCGAACACCGCACTTAGCCGGCACTGATGCTCAATGTTTGACAGCCGGCCTGTGCCTGTTTAAACTCCTTGCAACCGGTTGCATTGAAATTGCATCGATATACCAGACCCGAACCCATGCGTCCGCTGCCCACCACCCCTGAATCGCTGCTGCCGCTGGTGCTGGCGGCCTTTGCCGAGACACCTGACGCTCGGTTGCGCCAGTTGCTGGCGTCGCTGACCACGCACCTGCACTCTTTCGTGCTCGAGCACCAGGTCAGCCAGGCCGAGTTCGAACGTGCGGTGGCCTTTCTCGTCGGCATCGGCCAGGCCACCGGCGAGACCAAGAACGAGGTCATCCTCGCAGCCGACCTGCTCGGCGTCTCGACGCTGGTGGCGCTGCTCAACAACCCCGGTGCCGGCGGGCACGATTCAGACGCGGCCTTGCTCGGGCCGTTCTGGCGTGCGAATGCGCCGGTGCTCGAGGCCGGCGCCAGCATCGCCTGCGACAGCACGGCCGGTGTCGCGCTCGAGGTCAGCGGTACGGTGGCGGATGCCGAGGGCCGGCCGCTGGCCGGCGCCGAAGTCGATGTCTGGCAGGCCTCGCCGGTGGGCTTGTACGAGAACCAGGACCCGCAGCAGCCGGAGATGAACCTGCGTGGCCGCTTCCGCACCGATGCCGAAGGCCGCTACCGCTTTCGCACCGTGTTCCCCGCCGGCTATCCGGTGCCCACCGACGGCCCTTGCGGCGAATTGCTGCGCGCTCAACGGCGCCATCCGTTCCGCCCGGCGCACCTGCACTTCATGGTCTCGAAGCCGGGCTGCAAGGTGCTGATCACCCAGGTCTTCCCGGAGAACACCGAGTACCTGGACAGCGACCCGGTGTTCGGCGTCACCACCGCGCTGGTCGGCCGCTTCGAGGCGGCCAGCGGCCCATTGCCGGCACGGCTGCGGCGCGACTTCACGCTGGCACCAGGCGAGACGGTATTCCCGCATCCACCGATTCCATAACGCCAGAATGACATGGCCGACTTCACCCCCATCGACTCCCTTGCCGGCCGCGTCGCCGTGATCGCCGGCGGCACCGGTGCCATCGGCCTGGCCACGGCGCGACGGCTGTCCGCGCTGGGCGCGCGCTGCGTGCTGCTGTATGCGCGCAAGCCCGTGGCCGACGCCGAAGCCCTGGCGGCGGCATTGCCCGGCACAGGCCATGCTGCGATCGCGGCCGAGATGCTCGACAGCCGCTCGCTGCAGGCCGCAGCCAGCGCAGTGGCCGAGCGCTTCGGCGTCGTGCACATGCTGGTCAACAGCGCCGGCCGCACCGAGCCGGTGCCGGCGGCCGACCTCGACGCACTCAGCGACGAGTTGATCGACGAGATGCTGCGAATCAACTTCCGCGGCGTGATCGCCACCATCCGCGCCTTCGTGCCATTGTTGAAGGCCTCGGGCGACGGCCTGATCGTCAACATCTCGTCGATCGCCGGCTTCACAGGCAGCGGCAGCAACCTGGCCTACGTCGCCGCCAAGGCCGGCATCGATGTCGTCGGCGATGCGCTGGCGCGCGTGCTGGCGCCGGCGGTGCGCGTGCTGACCGTGTCGCCCGGTGTCGTCGACTCGAGCTTCGTGCCCGGCCGCGGCGCCGATTTCAATGTGAAGGCGGCCGCGACGATGCCGCTGCGCCGCGTCGGCACGCCCGACGACGTGGCCGCCGCGGTGCAGGCCTGTGCCACCACGCTGCGCTATGCCACCGGCACCCGCATCGTCGTCGACGGCGGCCGGCATCTCTAGTGCAGTGTCCGGCGCTGCATCGAACACTGCACCAGGAAGAACACGATGACCAAGACGCTACTCACCTGCGCCGTCACCGGCAACCTCACCACGCCCGAGCAGACACCGCACCTGCCGATCACACCGGCACAGATCGCTGACGAGTGCCTCGCCGCGGCCGAAGCCGGCGCGGCGGCGGTGCACATCCATGTGCGCGACCCGGCGACCGGCCGGCCGTCGATGGACGTCGAGCTCTACCGCGACGTGGTCGATCGCATCCGCGCGAAGAACCGCGAGGTGATCATCAACCTCACCACCGGCCCCGGCGGCCGCTTCGTGCCCGGCGATGCCGACCCGAAAGTCGCCGGCCCCGGCACGACGCTGCTGCCGCCGCTGGAACGGGTGCGCCACATCGAGCTGATCAGGCCCGATGTCTGCTCGCTGGACCTCAACACGATGAACTCGGGCGCGCAGGTCGTCATCAACACGCCGCGCAACGTGCGGCTGATGGCGCAGGCCATGCGCAAGGCCGGCGTGCTGCCGGAGCTGGAGATCTTCGATTCGGGCGACATCCACCTCGCGCTCGATCTCATCAAGGACGGCACGCTCGCCGGGCCCGGGCTGTGGACCTTCGTCACCGGCGTCAAGTACGGCTTCAGCGCCGGCGCCGACACGCTGGCCTACGCGCGCGGGCTGCTGCCGCCGGGCGCCATCTGGTCGGCCTTCGGCATCGGACGGCACGAGTTCCCGATGGTGGCCCAGGCCTGGCTGCTTGGCGGCCATGTGCGCGTCGGGCTCGAAGACAACATCTACCTGGAAAAAGGCGTGCTGGCCAAGAGCAACGCCGAGCTGGTGAGCAAGGCCGCACGCATCGTGCGCGACCTCGGCGGTGAACTCGCCAGTTCGCGCGAAGTGCGCGCCATGCTGCAACTGCAGGCCTGACGATGACCGAGCTTGAATCCCTGCCGGCGGTGCGCGTGCTCGCGAAAGCGGCCTCGGTCGATGAATTGGAACTGGCCATCGTTCGCGTCGCCGCGCCGCGACCCGCGCTCGGCCAGGCGCTGGTGCGCGTGGCCAGCGCCGGCGTGAACCCCAGCGATGTCAAGGCAGCGCTCGGCCTCATGCCCCAGGCCGTCTTTCCACGCACGCCCGGCCGCGATTTCGCCGGCACCGTCGTCGACGGCCCGAGCGAGTGGATCGGCCGGCAAGTCTGGGGGTCGGGCGGCGACATCGGCATCACGCGCGACGGCTCGCATGCCGGCTGGCTGCTGCTGCCGGTGGCCGCGCTGCAAGAGCGCCCGCAGCGGCTGAGCTTCGATGAAGCCGGATCGGTCGGCGTGCCCTTCGTCACCGCCTACGAAGGTTTTCGGCGCAGCGGCCAGCCGCAGCGGGGCCAGGCGGTCGCAGTGATGGGCGCCAACGGCAAGGTTGGCCAGGCGGCAGTGCAACTGGCGGCGCAGGCCGGGGCAACCGTGTTCGCGGTCCAGCGCGGCGGTGAATTCACCGGCTTCGCCGCGGCACCGGTGACGGTGGTCGACGCGCGGCACGAGGACGTCGCCACGCGGCTGCGCGAACTCACCAAAGGCCGCGGCGTCGATCTGGTCTTCAACACCGTCGGCAGCCCGTATTTCGAGGCCGCGAACCACGCCATGGCCAAGGGCGCGACGCAGGTCTTGATCGCCACCGTCGAACGGCCGGTGCCCTTCGACATCTTCGCGTTCTACCGCGGCATGCACAGCTATGTCGGCATCGACACGCTGGCACTCGATGCACAAGCCAGCGCCAGCCGGCTGGCCGCGATGCGCGACGGCTTCGAGGCCGGCACGCTGCGGCCCTTCGTTGTTGAATCCACTTCGGTCTATGCGCTGGCCGACGCGCACACCGCCTACCGGCGCGTCATCGGTGGCGACCCGCAACGCATCGTGCTGCGTCCAGCATGAACGTCACGCGCTTCGCCCAGGCGCCCGAGTACGTCGCGCCGAACCACTTCGACATGCTGTGCCAGCGCCTGCAGGGCCGCGAGGCCGGGCCAGCCGAGCAGCTGTGGCTGGGCGTCTCGACGATCGCACCCGGCGGCCATACCGGGCTGGACGGCTCGCCGATGGAGAAGCACTACGTCGTGCTCGAAGGCGGGCTGGTGCTGATCGGCGAGATCGACGGCGTGCGTCAGGAAGCCGTGCTCGGCCGCTTCGATTCATGTCGCTTCGCACCGGGCGAAAAACGACAGCTCGTCAACCGCAGCCAGCAGCCGGCCCGCGTGCTGCTGGCCATGCCCTTGCAGCCTCCGCAGGAGACAAAAGAATGAGATTTGGATTCATCGTGGCGCTGGCACTGACGCTGTTGCAGGGCGGCCTGGCCGCGGCGCAACCGGCCGAGCTGATCGTGCACAACGCCAAGGTCACGACGCTGGACGCCAAGGGCAGCGTCGCGCAGGCACTGGCCGTGCGCGATGGTCGCATCATCGGCGTCGGTGATAACGCCACAGTGCAGCGGCTGGCCGGCGCTGGCACGCGCAGCATCGATGCCGGCGGCCGCAACCTGATCCCGGGTCTGATCGACTCGCACATGCACGGCGTGCGGGCTGCGCTCAGCTACTCGACCGAAGTCAACTGGATCGGTGCCGGTACGGTGGCCGAGGCGATGGCGCGGCTGAAGGAAAAGTCGGCGGCCTCGCGTCCCGGCAGCTGGCTCATCGTTGCCGGCGGCTGGACCGAGCAGCAGTTCGCCGAGAAGCGCCGGCCGACCCTGGCCGAGGTGCTGGCCGCGGCGCCCGACAACCCGGTCTACATCCAGCTCTTCTACGCGGCGGTGCTGGTGACGCCGAAGGCACAGGCGGCGCTGAACCTGAACACCGAGAGCCTGTCGAGTGCGGCACCCGGCATCACGGTCGAGCGCGATGCCGCGGGCGGCGCCACCGGCTGGTGGACCGGCAACATCATCGCTGTCTCGGCGCTGTTCGACCGGTTGCCGAAGCCGACCTATGCCGACAACGTCGACGGTACGCGCCAGTTCTTTGCCGAGCTGAACCGGCTTGGCGTCACCGGCATCATCGACACCGGCGGCTTCAACATCGCCGCGCCGCAGTACGCGGCGCTGTTCCAGCTTTGGCGCGAGAAGTCGATGACGGTGCGCGTGGCCTGGCACCTGTTCGCGCAGAAGCCCGGCATCGAGCTCGACGAGTTCAAGGCACCGACGCAGATGATGCCGATGGGCTTCGGCGACGAGATGCTGAAGTTCAACGGCATCGGCGAGCGCATCACGCTGGCCATGTACAACAACAACTTCCCGAACGACGACGCCAGGGCGAAGTTCTTCGACGTCATCCGCTGGGCCGCCGAGCAGCGCCTGGCGGTGACCATCCACTGGAGCGAAGCGACGTCGGTGGGCACGCTGCTCGAGCTGTTCGAGCGTATCGACCGCGAGGTCACGCCGATCGCCCCGCTGCGCTGGTCCATCGCGCACCTGGAGAACGCATCGCCGCAGACGCTGGCCCGCATGGCAGCGCTGGGCGTGGGCTGGACGATGCAGATGGCGATGTACTACGGCGGCGACCGCGAGATCGCGGCTCGCGGCGACGCGGCACGGCGCATGCCACCAGTGGTGACGGCGCTGAAGGCCGGCGTGCATGTGGGGGCCGGCACCGATGCGCACCGGGTCGCGTCGTACAACCCCTTCGTCGTACTGCAATGGTTGCTCGACGGCAGGACGGTGGCCGGCACGCCGCAGCGCGTGGCCGACGAGATCCCGACGCGCGAGCAGGCCTTGCGCCTATACACCCAAGGCAGCGCCTGGTTCAGCTTCGACGAGAACAAGCGCGGCTCGATCGAGCTCGGCAAGCTCGCCGACTTCGCGATCCTCGACCAGGACTTCTTCGCCGTCCCGGTGGAACGCATTGGCCGCACCGTATCGCTGATAACGGTCGTCGGCGGCAAGGTGGTCCATGCCACCAAGCCCTTCGACCGCTGACCCACACCGACAGGAGACATTCAAATGAGCACACTGCAAGACCGCCGCCTCGCACTGCAAACGCTGGCCGCCACCGTCACCGGCGCCGCCTGGCCCGCGGCGATGGCGCAGGCCGACTGGCCCAAAGGCGGCGCGATCAAGTTGATCGTGCCCTTCACCGCCGGCAGCGGCACCGATGTGCTGGCCCGCACGGTCGGCGAAAAACTCGGCTCAGCCCTGGGCACGCAAGTCGTCATCGAGAACAAGCCCGGCGCCGGCGGCACGCTGGGCGCGGCTCTGGTGGCAAAGGCGCCGGCCGACGGCTACACCTTGCTCGTGCACAGCTCGGGCCATGTCGTGAACCCGGCGCTCTACCCGAAGCTGCCCTACGACACGCTGAAGGACCTGGCCGGCATCACGCCATTGGCCAGCTTGCCGAACGTGCTGGTGGTGCCGCCCTCGAACGGCATCAAGGACGTGGCCGACCTGGTGGCGCGCGCCAAGGCCAAGCCCGGCATGTTCTACGCATCGGCAGGCAATGGTTCGGCCACGCACATGAATGCCGAGAAGTTCCGCGTCGCGGCGGGCATCAGCGCGCAGCACGTGCCCTTCCGCGGCACGCCGGAAGCGATGACCGAGACCATCGCCGGCCGCACGGACTGGTTCTTCGCACCGCTGGTCTCGGCGCTGCCGCTGATCAAGGACGGCAAGCTGCAGGCGCTGGCGGTGGGCACGGCAGCACGTTCGCCCGTACTGCCGAACGTGCCGTCGATTGCTGAGGCCGGCCTGCCCAACGCGGCCTACACCTTCTGGGTCGGCCTGTTCGCGCCGGCCAGGACGCCGCGCGCCATCATCGACAGGCTGCACGACGAAGTCGCCCGCGTGCTGGCGCTACCCGATGTGAAGGAGCGGCTCGACAAGCTCGGCGCCAACGCAATGCCGATGGCGCAGCAGGCCTTCGAAAAGTACCTCGACGAGGAGACGACTTCGGCGGCGCAGCTGGTGCAGGCGGCGGGCATCAAGCTGGAGTGACGCCAGGCGATGCAAGCCTTCGTTCCCGAGCCGGTCCTGGGGGCTGACAACTGGCAGTGACCCGCCGCTGTTGCAGGGACCCGATGTTGAGGTCCAAAGGCCCGGCGCCAGGGCACAAGGGCCTTCCCGACGCTGTTGAGCGCGTGACGAGGGCTACGATGCACAAGGCACGCTCTGGCGGGTCGGCATCTCGGTGCCGATGATCCTTCCCGAGGCGCCCCTGGCCCACGGCAACAACCAGTGGTCGGTCTATAACCTGCTGGGTGGCGTGTATTTGTCCGCGACCTTGTCCGGCTGGACCAGTCCGAACTTCAAGTTTCACCAGCGCGTCATCGATCGCACCAAGGTGCCACTGACGCGCTTCACGCCGGACCCGATGGCGGGTGAGGGGCCCCGCTGACGTGAAGACCGGCCGCGATGTGGCGCGACCTGGAAACGACTGCTGGATGGGCGCAGGCGGCCGCGTTGATGCTGGCCGATGCCGAGTCACGCACCGGCATCGACGCACGCGAGCAAGCCGATCTCGTGGCGGAGGCCAAGCGCTTGGTGGATGACGGACCGGACAAGCCGTTTCTGGATGTCCACTTCAGCGATTCGAAAAACGGCCTGATCGTGGGTGCCTTCGGCATGGCCCTGTCGACGGCGGATGGTGGACTGAGCTGGAAGCCGATTGACCACCTGGTTCCGAACCGAAAGCACAAGCACATCTATCGGATCGTCGCGCAGAAGGCGCAGCTCTGGCTGGTCGGCGAACAGGGTGCGCTGTTCCTGAGTCGAGACGGCGGGCGCTCCTTCGAACCGTCACCCATGGGCAACTTCTTGCAGACGGTCGTATCGCCCTTGTCGATCAGGCCGGGCGTCTGCTTGTCGCGCGCGCTGGGGCCGGCGGGCTCGAACGCAACGGCAAGCTGAACCTGCCCTCGGTCAATGCGGTGATTGATCGAGTCGGCAGACGGTGGCCTCGTGCTGGCCACGATGCGCGGTATGTCCCGCCTCTCACTCGGCCCGTCGGAGAAGCAATGACCCCGTCGAACATGAAGGTCGAGACGCCTCTCGACACTACCGCTCGAGCTTGTCAAACAGCTCTACGGAACGCTATGTGATGAAGAAGCAAGCAGCGCGCTCCTTGTGACGACCTCAAGCTTCACAAGAGACGCCTATGCCTTCAGCCGAAAGCATCAACACAAATTGGATCTGCTTGACTACATGGGCGTGGTCGCCTGGCTGGACAAGTATGGTCGGCACTCGAATGCGCCCTAACATGTCATTCAACCGGACGCGGCACGGCAAAGCACATGGACCTCGCGGCGGATCGGGGTGCTCATTGTCCACCACCAAGCACAGGAGGCTTGCCGCCGCGCAGCCGCGGCCGCCTCTACGTTGAGCGTCTGCTCGCGGGCGCCGAGCTTGACGCCGGCAATGGCCGCAACGGGTCGGCCAGCGACAGCGGGGCGCGCGATATCCCCGCGGCGTAGCTAACGCCCGTGCTGCGCGGCTTCGACAGCCGACCTCCCTGGCTGGTACTGGACGGCCATCTGCATTCGTTGGTGGATGGCGGTTTCCTGGCATCTCCTCTGCAACCCTTGCGTCGGATCGGTGGGCGGTCACGAGAAGGAGGCCAGGCCGAAGGGCACACACGGATGGTCGGCGGTCAAAGGATTGAGGCCATGCACTTCCTGCTCTCCGACGCCCGCGCGCTGTGCGCACACAGCGCGACGCACCTGTCTGGCTACAGCGCCGACGCTGCTGATGCAGCCTTCTGACACCCTCCCGACCGGCGACGGCATGTGTCGTCGATTCCGACACAAGTCAGCGCTATTCGACGCGTCCGTCGACCGTTGCGGCCTCAAGTCCGGCGCGTTCCGGTCGAGTAACAGGGCATGCGTCTCGCGTATGCACTTGCGCTGGCTTTGGTGCTGCCGGACGTCGCGGCAGCGGCGGTGGTTCCCGTTGCCCTGCTGGAGATCGAACGAGCCATCGGCGACGACCCGCGCGAGGTGGCGGCGCACGCCGAGGCGACGCTGAAATCGGCCACCCCGGCCTCCGATGCGGCATTTGCAGCGCAGCTGCGGCAGATCGCCGCCGCCAGTAGTCTGGAGGAGGATGAACGCGTGGCCGAGCTGCTGCCGGCGGTGATTCGGGCCGCGAAGGCACGCCGCGACGATACCGCCGAGTGCCTGCTCGAGACGCTGCGGGTCCACAACGACCATCACTCCGGGACTCTCGCCCAGGTCGAAAAGAACGCGGCCGCGGCGATCGAGCGCACCCAACGTACCGGCCAGCCCTGGTGCGAAGCGCGCCTGCGCCAAGCGCGCGGCGACGTCTACCTGAACGCGGGGCGCATCGCCCAGGGCACGGCGGATTTCCAGGCCGCGCTGGCGTACTACGAGTCGGCCGGCGAGACGCTGAGGCGTGCCATGGCCCTGGCCGACCTCAGCTGGGCCTACAAGCGCGACACCGAGAATCCGGGCAGCATGGCGCTGGCCATCGAGTCGTCGCGCACGGCGCTCAACCTGGTGGACCAGCAGCAGCAGCGCAGCCTCGCGTCGCTCGTGCACCACAACCTGGCGGGTACCTACCTGGCCGCCGAACGCCGGCCCGAGGCGCGCCGCCACGCCGAGCTGTCGCGCGGCTTGGCCGAACAGACCCGCGACACCCTCGGCGTCGCCTACGCCGACCGGCTGCTCGGCCGCATCGAGCTCGACGAAGGTCACCCGGCGGCGGCGCTCGAGCGCTTCTCGAGAGCGATCGAGGTCTTCTCGAGCTCCGGCATCCCCGAGCTGGAGCTCGTCGCCGCGCTCGGCCGCAGCGAAGCGCTGCTCGCCCTGCGCGAACCCGATGCCGCGCGCCGGCAGCTCGAAGACGCGGCAACGCTGCGCAAACGCGTGGCCCACCCCGACACCGACGTGGACTACTACCGCGTTGCTCTCGACGTCGCCGCGGCACGCAAGGACACGGCTGCCGTGGTGGCTGCCGCGCTGGCCCATGCCGCCGCGGTTCGCGTGCGCGAGCAGGGCCAGAACCGGCGCGTCGCCGCCGAGACCCGCGAGCGCTTCCTCAGCGACCGCACCGAAGCCGAGAACCGCTTGTTGCGCGAACGACAGATCGCCGCCGAAGCCCGCCAGACGTGGCTGACTGCGACCCTGGCGCTCTCCGCGGTGATCCTGGGCCTGCTGGTGGCCTACCTGTTGCAGCAGCTTCGCCTGCGCCGGCGCTTGAAGATCATGGCCGAGATCGACGAGCTGACGCAGTTGCCCAATCGCCGCCGCATCCTGGAACTCGCGCAGGACTTCGCGAAGGGACGGCGCTCAGGCGACATGCCCCTCGGCCTGGCCGTGCTGGACGTCGACCACTTCAAGCGGGTCAACGACGAGTTCGGCCACGAAGTGGGCGATGCCGCGCTCGTCACCCTCGCGCAATGCTGCCGGCAGGTGCTGCGCAAACACGATGCAATCGGGCGCCTGGGCGGGGAGGAGTTTCTGTTGGTGTTGCCATCGACGCGGCAAGCGGACGTCTGCGCGCTGTTCGAGCGCCTGCGCAAGGTCCTGCTGGACACCCCGGTTCCCGGTATGGGTGCCGACCAGCGCCTCAGGTGCAGCATGGGCAGTGCCGAATTGCAGCCCGGCGCGGGCGTGAAGGAAACCCTCCGCCGTGCCGACGAAGCGCTCTACCGCGCGAAGTCCTCCGGCCGCAACCGGCTGGTCCGGGCGGAGGCTCTTGATCCCCTGACCGAGTAAAGAACGACACCTGCGAGATTGCCGCGCCGATCTGCATCGCGGAGTGCCAATGCGACCTCGGCTCGAGGGTCTTCGGGTCGCCGGTGAAGCGGGCACCGTTGTTCTCGGTGATGCCCCATGCGACAGCACCGTCGCGGTCCGCTTTGAGGCGCCTAGTTCAAGGACGTGTGTGTCAGCAACGGGTCGATATCAGACGGTTTCCGAGTTGGTGCGATCCGATCCGGCGTGCTCGGAGGCCAAGCCGCTCTTCTCGACCTTGGAGCAGCCGGGCGTCGGGCGCTACCTGGCGCCGGGCTTGCCTCTTGACTTCTCGGGTGTCCCGCGATGTCCCGCGATGCCCCGCGCAGCCCGCGCCGCGCCTCGGCCAACACACGGAGGAAGTACTCGCCGGCGTGTTGGGCCTTGGCAGCGCCGAACTCGGGCGCCTGCTCGACAAGGGAGTGATCGCGCAAGCCACGAGCGCCGGCGCATGAGGCCCACGCTCCACGACTCCACCTTCAGGCTCGAGACCGGCCTCAGGATGATGGCCGGGTCCTGCCCACAGTCGCGGCTTCAGTTCGACGAGGGGCGAGCATGACAAGCGTTCCCGACCTCGCGCCGTATCTGCGAGACGGCGATACCGTCACCTGGCGCCAAGCCAACGCCGAGCCGCTCACGCTGGCGCGCGCAGGCTTGCCCGACATCATGCCGTGCCCCTATTCCCACCTGCCCAAACTTCTGCGGAATGGCACGTTGAAGGTCGACGTCGTGCTGGTACAGGTCTCGCCGCCGGACGACGATGGTCGCTACCGCCTGGGGCTCGCCAACGATCTGCTGCCCGCTGCGCCCGACGCGGCCCGTGTCGTGATCGCCGAGGTCTACCCGGACGTACCCTGGACTCATGGCACGCGCACGCTGCGGGCCGCAGATATTGACCTCCTGGTGCCCGCGACCGTGGCATCTCTCCAAGCACCGGAGACCGCCCTGTCCACCACGGACTCGGAGATCGCGAGCCGCGTCGCAGCGCTGATCGACGACGGTGCGACGCTCCAGATCGGCCTGGGTGGCAGCGCCGAGGCAACCCTGTCACTGCTGCGGGATCGTCGCGACCTCGGCATGCACACGGGTATTGCGGGCGATGCGCTTGTCACGCTGACGGAGTCGGGCGCATTGACAAACGCACGCAAGTCGATCGACCGAGGCGTCAGCGTTGCCGGCCTCCTCATCGGCAGCCAGCGGCTGTACCGACACGCACATCGCAACCCGATGGTGCAGTTGCGTGGCAGTGACTACACGCATAGCGCTGACGTACTGCGAGCAATCGACAAACTGGTCGCACTCAATTCCGCAATCGAGGTCGACCTCACCGGGCAGATCAATGCTGAAACCGCAGCCGGACGCTATGTCGGCGCGGTCGGTGGAGCACCCGACTTCCTGCGTGCGGCACACTTGAGCCGCGGTGGCCTGCCGGTCGTCGCGTTGCCGGCCACGGCCGGAACTCGCAGCCGCATCGTCAGTGCCCTCTCGGGGCCGGTGTCGACGCCCCGCTGCGACGCTGGCGTGATCGTGACCGAGCATGGTGTCGCCGACCTGCGGGGGCTGACGCTGACGCTGACGCTGACGATGCGGATGCGGATGCGGATGCGGATGCGTCGGATGCTCGACATCGCCGCGCCCGAACATCGGGAATCATTGGATCGCCCCTGTGGGTAGAGGCTTCACGAAGGCCAAATGGACCACGCTGGTCTCGCCGCTGCTGCGCCTGATCGCCAAAGGCGACGCGATGCGCGAACCGAAGGAAGAGGCATGAGCAAGAAGATCGAACGCGCCCTGCCGGCGCTGCAGTCAGCAGCTAATGTTGCTGTGGCACCAGCGGCCGAAAGCGCGGCGCCGCCGCCACCTGAAGCCCACCCGCTTCATCGGCGACGTAGGTACCGCGGGCGACGTTGTGCGCATGCGCTGCCGCCTCCGCGCTGCTGAGCACCGGCGCGAAGCAGGCGTCGGTGCCTTCCGGCAGTTGGCACCAATGCGCGCGCAGCGCCTCGATCATCGTCATCATCCACTCGTCGGGTTCAGACCAGCCTACCAGCTCCGTCCTATTGCGACAGAACCACGCGTCGCTGGGTGCGGGCGGGCCTCACTTGTCCAGGGGTTCGGTGCATTACCGCAGAGTCACCAGCTCTTCTGCATTGGTGGGATGAATCGCAACTGTGTCCTGAAAGTCCCTGAACGTTGCGCCCATTCGGATGGCGACGGCAAAGCCTTGCAGCATCTCGTCTGCGCCGTCACCGACGATATGGCAACCGACCACGGTTTGCGCTTCACCGGCCAGGACGAGTTTCATCTCGCACTTCGGGCGCTTCTCGCTGAGCGCGTGGACCATCGAGACGAAGCTGGTGGCCTTGATGGTGACCAGCGCATGGCGTTGCCGTGCTTCCGGCTCCGTGAGCCCGACGGTCCCCACGGGGGGATGCGAGAACACGACGGTGGGGATGCAGTCGTAGTTCAGGTGCCGTCCGTCGTGCCCGCCGAAGAGACGATCCGAGAGGCGGCGCCCCGCTGCGATGGCGACCGGGGTCAACGCGCTGCGTCCCGTCACGTCGCCGATCGCAAAGATGTGCGGGACATTGGTGCATTGCCAGGCATCCGTCGGAATGAAACCCGACGGGTCCGACAGCACGCCCGCGTTGTGAAGGCCCAGGCGATCGGTCACCGGTTCTCTTCCGATCGCCCAGAGGACGGCGTCGTAGGGCCCGAACCGGCGGCCGTCCTGCGCGCTCAGGGCGTATTCGCCACCGTCACAGCGCGCCAGTGAAGCGGGCACCACGCCGCCGACGATGTTGATTCCGCTGCCGCCCATTTCGCGCATCAGCGCGGCCTGGATCATCGGATCGAAGCCGCGCAGCACGGCATCCTTTCGAATGAGCAGATCGACCCGGGCTCCAAACCCATTCAGAACACCCGCCAACTCGACAGCGATATACCCACTGCCCACGACGGCGACCCGCTCGGGCAAGGCGTCGAGCTTGAAGAAATCGTCCGAGTTGAGTCCCAGGTGTGCCCCTGGCATGACGGGAAGCGACGGTCGACTGCCCGTGGCGATGACGATGCGGTCAGCGGTGAGCAAGCGATCGCCGACGCTCAGCGTGTGTGCGTTGACGAAGGCCGCTGCGCCGACGTGCACTGCCACCTGGCGTCGGTCGAGATTGCGCGCGTAGACGCCGTTGAGCCGGGCGATGTACGCATCACGACGGCGGCGCAGCTCCGCCCAGTCGCACCGAGGTGGCGACACCTCGATCGCGTAGGCCGAAGCGTCGCGTGCCCCTTGCATCAGGTGAGCTGCGTTCCACATCACCTTCTTGGGAACGCAACCGGCATTGACGCATGTCCCGCCGAGCCGTTCGGGTTCGACCACCGCCGTCCGTGCGCCGTACTCGGCGGCGCGCTGGGTCACGGCGAGACCACCGCTGCCACCGCCGATGGCAATGAGCTCGTAATGCTGGACAGTCGTCAATTTGCTCCCTCACTCGATTCAGAACCGATAGCTCACACCGCCGTGGATCAGCAAGGGGTCGAGCTGCACGGATGCATGCGCCGGCGCGGGCCCGACCCAACCGTCAGCCGTGGTCTTCAGGAAGACTTTCTTGACGTCGACAAACAGTCCCCAGCGCGGACCCAGCGGCATGTCGAACCCTGCTTGCAGCACGCTGCCGAATGCGTTCTTGACCTTCAGCGACGTGATCGCCCCATCGGGGGACTCGAGCGCGATCGTGTAGTTGACGCCCGCGCCGAGGTACGGCCGGAACGCGCCCAGCCCATCGAACGACCAGGTCGCCGAGAGGACCGCCGGGCCATACTTCACGCGACCGAGCTCACCCGCGCCTGCCAGCGGTCCCGTGCCGGAAAGTCTGGTCGTGGGCGGCACGCCGATGGTCAGACGGGCCGCGATGTTCGGCGTCATGTCGTGGCCGATCTCAAGGCCCAGCGTGGTGTTGCTGCTCGCGTCGACGCCGGCGCCAGGCAGTGGGGCGCCGCCGACTCGCACATCGGCCTTCGTGTGGAACTGCACCTGCACCGGCCCGGCATGCAGCCACCAGGGGCTGGCCCGGTCGGGCGCCGCTTGCGCCACGGCAGTCCCTGTCGCCGCGAGCAGGCAAGCAAGCGCGGCAACGCTGATCATTGCTGTCATATGATGTCTCCGTTGTGGTTCAGCAAAAACGATCGAAGAACACGCGGTCGGCCTGCGCACGGCCGGTGGCGACGAGATCACGCAACACATGGTCGACCAGGCCTGGTGGGCCGGCCATGTAGAGGTCGCACAGCGGCAGGTCGTCGATGTCTCGATTCATCACCTCGCCCACGGCGCCCTGTCGGCACGCAACGGGG